>DATEDD010000046.1:0-5026 GCA_035286565.1 Anaerolineales bacterium | reverse complement strand
TGGAAATTATGTTGTCACCGAACTTATCGTCGATGAACATCTCTTCGAACTCCTTAGTGAAATTCTCAGCCATCTTCACCGAGCGGATGCGGATCATATTATTGTTATCAGCATACGCGCCTGAATCTGTGAAATTCGTCGAGCCTGTCCACACCTCGGAATTATCAATCACAACAAATTTGTCGTGCATAAGTCCTTCGCGACGATCTCCCAAAATGGGGATGCCTGCTTCTTTTAATTTTTGCGGATCGGTGCGATCCAAATTATCGCTTTCCATCACCATGCGGACCTGCACACCGCGGTCATGCGCACGCAATAAAACATCGCGGATACTGTTCAAGCTGAGGCTGTAAATCGCAACGTCCACACTTAACCGCGCGGCATCAATGGCTTTAACCAAAGGCGCATCAATGCCGCCAGTTTCTTGTGAGGCAAGCGGACTAGATGGATTTGTAAAATACAATTCAAACCAGCCACCGTCCACACCAAAGCCTGCGGCGAGGGGAATATCTATCAGCGTGGCGGAAGATTTTTCCAGTACAGAGTCAATCGTCGCCGAGGGAAGAGGCGTCGTCCTCGCCGTGCCGCATGCTGTTAATAAAATCATAGCCATACAGAGCAGGGTCAATATTTTTTTCATGGAATTCTCCCGAAAGGATTATAATCGCGCAACCCTATGACAGAAACAAATGCAAACAGACAGATCGCGCGCGCGGCTGGGACGGTGATGGTCGCCATTGTGCTTGGACAAATTACCGGACTGGCACGCAGTATTATTGTGGCAGGCGCGTTTGGCGCTTCGCCTGAGTTGGATGCATTCACGGCGGCAAACCGTGTGAGTGAAACCCTTTTTCTTTTGGTGGCAGGCGGCGCGCTCGGCTCCGCTTTTATTCCGACATTCACTGGATTGCTTGCCAAAAACAAAAAAGACTCCGCCTGGCGGCTGGCTTCTTCGCTGGCAAATGCGGTCACGCTGACCCTCAGCCTGCTTGCCCTGCTGTTTGCAATATTCGCCCCGCAAGTGGTGCGCTACGCGCTTGCGCCAGGTTTTTCTGAAAAGCCCGAACTCTTTGCATTGACGGTTTCCCTGCTCCGTATTCAGCTGATCTCTGCCGTCTTGTTTGGTCTGGGGGGGCTGATGGTCGGCATTCTCAACGCGCATAAAATTTTTCTTGTACCCGCATTGACACCCGCCATGTATCAGTTGGGGATCATATTTGGCGCAGTGGTGCTTGCGCCTTCCATGGGAATTTTCGGACTGGCATGGGGCGTGGTGATCGGCGCGGCGTTGTATCTGCTTTTACAAGTTCCGACGTTGATCAAACAAAGAGGCGCATACAGTTTTACGTTTGAGCTGGAAAATCCCGATGTTCGCAAAGTGGTTTTTCTGATGGGACCGCGCCTGCTGGGCGTGGCGGTGGTACAACTTAATTTTTGGGTGAATATTCGGCTGGCTTCGCAAATGATCGCAGGAAGTGTGGCAAGTCTCTCTTATGGTTTTTCGTTGATGATCATGGCACAGGCGGCGATTGCCCAATCCGTTGCGATTGCGGCAATGCCCACTTTTTCGGCGCAGCATGCACTTGGTCAAAAAGATGAAATGCGTTCGTCATTGGCATCCTCCTTGCGCGGAATTTTGTTCATGGCGATCCCAGCCAGTGTTGGATTAATTCTCTTGCGTGAACCGTTGGTTTCATTTTTATTTCAACGCGGAAAATTTGATGAGCAGGACGTTCAACTGACAGCCTGGGCATTACTCTGGTACGCGGCGGGCATTGTGGGACATTCTGTGATGGAAATTCTAACCCGCGCTTTTTATGCACAGCATGATACGAAGACACCTGTCATGATCGGCACAATTGCAATGGGGTTGAATATTATCTTCAGTATTGCCTTCTCCAAATTATTTACTTCCATTGGCTGGATGCCGCATGGTGGTCTTGCACTGGCGAATTCGCTGGCAACCGCGCTTGAAGCAACTGTGTTATTTATTGTGATGCGTAAGCGATTAAGCGGCATCGGGGGCGGTCATATATTGCGCGGCACACTTCCATCCATGATCGCTGCCATTGGCATGGGACTTTCCTTATATGGCTGGCTTTATTTTGGGAATAACTTCAGTGTGTGGGTTCTTGCCCCAATAGGTGTAATCATTGGCGGCGGAGTTTATCTCCTACTGCTATATTTTTTTCGCGTGCCTGAATTGACGTATGTTGCGAATGGGATTTTGAGGAGGTTTAAAAGAGGTTAAACGGCAATCCGAGGACGGGGCACGGAGCGACCCAGCTGATGGAATCCCCAAGAAATAATTTCACTACGGCCAAACCATCCACTGAACGCTTGCAACTAAAAAACCCAAAATGATTCCACCGATGACTTCCAGCGGAGTGTGGCCAATTACTTCCTTTAGTTCGTTTTCATCCCACAGGTGACCTTTTAATAATTCTTCAAAAAGCAGGTTGATGCGCTCTGCATGCATGCCCGCCTGCCTGCGCACGCCGGCCGCATCATGGACAACGATCATGGTGATGCCAACAGCGACAGCAAAAATTGGGTTGCCAAAACCGTGATACAAACCCACAGCCAGAGTCCCTGCAACCATCAAGGCTGAGTGCGACGAGGGCATACCACCTGCCGCAAAAAGCATCGCCCACATCCAACGGCGCGAGCGAAAATACTCGGAGGGGATTTTCAACACCTGTGCGAGCAGCCAGCCAGACAGCACAGCGATCAAAACTTTATTTTGTATCAATTGTTCAATGATCATTCGGACTCTTCTTCAAAGGGGATCAGCGACTCGCCCGAGAGTTTTTGCACTTTGAGTTGGGCGGAATCAAGCAAAGCGCTGCAATGCGCTACCAAAGCCTGTCCCCGTTCAAAGTGCCTCATCGAATCTTCGAGAGGATTTTGCTCGTCTTCCAAGGATGCGACGAGGCCTTCGAGTTCGGCGAGAGCTTCCTCGTATGATAATTCTTCAACAGGTTTCTCTGATTTTTTGGAAGATGCTTTTGGCATAATAACTCCTCTGAACATGTCATTCTGAGTTGCGCAAGCAACGAAGAATCACTGACGCCGTGACAGAGACTCTTCGCTACGCTCAGAGTGACATAATTTTATTTTCTTACTTCAAACTCACCATCACTCACGCGGACTTTCATCTCGCCGCGGGCTTGGGAAACTTTTGAGACGACCTTGTGGTCATCTTTTCGAGTGATGATAGCATATCCACGGGACAATATGCCTTCGGGGTTTAACGACAACAAGTGTTTTGATATTCCATTAACGTTTGAAATCTGTATTTGAATCCCATGGGTCAGCGCGGAAAATGCGCGGCGGGAGAGTTCGTCGAGATGTTGATATGCGGACTGGATGCGCCGTTCGGGTGAAATATATTTCAAGCGGGATATAAAAGATGATATCACTGCTTTTTGTTCACCGAGCAGGTTCAAGGTCAAAGAAGTGAGGCGGGTGCGCGCACTGAGAAGGTCACTGCTCAGGTCGAGGATCGTGATCGGGGTGGCGAGTTCCGCGGCAGCGGTGGGAGTCGGGGCGCGCAAATCGGCCGCAAAATCGCAGAGGGTGAAATCGGTTTCATGACCAACACCGCAAATGACAGGCGCCTTTGATTCAGCAACGGCCCGTACAACCCGTTCGTCGTTGAAAGCCCACAAGTCTTCAATCGAACCGCCGCCGCGAGTGAGCAAAATGACGTCAGGAATTAGCTGATTAGGAATTAGGGATTGGGAATTGAGGGATTGTAAAGCCTTCACGAGGGCAAGCGGAGCTTCCATACCTTGCACAGGCGAAGGCGCGAGGATGACTTGCGTAAGAGGCAGGCGGCGTCGAAGCGTGTTGAGCATGTCGCGCAATGCCGCCCCAGTTGCGGAAGTAACAATGCCGATCTTGTGGGACAATTGCGGAATGGGACGCTTACGCTCGGGAGCAAATAGACCTTCCGTTTCAAGCATAGCCTTCAGGCGCAGGAACTCCTGGTACAAAGCGCCTTCGCCTTTGGGTTGAATAAGATTGACCGCCAGTTGATACATCCCCTGCGGCTCATAGACGGTGATCCTGCCATGCGCTTCAATTGCCATGCCATCCTGCAAATTAACGCGCAACCGCGCCGCGTCGGGCTTCCACATCATACAACGCAAGGAAGCATTTTTATCCTTCAGTGTGAAATAGACATGCCCTGAAGCAGGCCGAGAAAGATTGGAAATCTCCCCCTCCACCCAGACATCCAGCAAGATTGGGTCGTTCTCCAATTGCTTGCGGATGCGAAAGGTCAATTGGGAAACAGTGAGGTGAATGGAAGAGAACAAAGTGGGTTGCATTAAAGGCGAGGATAATCGAAAAGCGGGGAATAGTGAATAGGGAATCGGGAATGGGTTGCATAGGAATAAATCTCAAAAGAGGAAAGAAATGATTTTCTGCTAAAATCATTCCATCCCATGAAACACATCTGGTCACCCTGGCGTATGAAATATATTGAGAAGCATGAAAAAGAAGAAGGCTGTGTGTTTTGTATTGCACAAGCCAAAGAGGACAGCGCGGCAAACCTGATCGCCTTTCGCGGGGAGCGCGCCTACGTCATCCTCAACCTCTACCCCTACACAAGCGGACATTTGATGGTCGCGCCTTTCGAGCATAAGGCCACGCTTGAGGAGTTGGACTCGTCCACACGCGCTGAGATGATGGAACTTACATCACAATGTATGACGGTCTTGCGAAAGATATACAATCCGCAGGCGTTTAACATGGGCGCAAATATCGGCGAGGCCGCGGGCGCGGGCATCCTGGATCATGTCCACATACATATCGTGCCACGCTGGGCTGGGGATACGAATTTTATGTCCACGCTGGGAGAGACGCGCGTCCTGCCAGAGACATTGGAGGATACGTATAAGCGCGTGCGCGAAGCTTTCCTCCCAGATTAGCAAGGCCCCTGCCTGCCCCCTAACACCCGGCATCCACTCCGAGACCAAGAAAATGCATTTCCAGGATCTGTCAGTGATTGAAGTGATCA
>DATEDD010000045.1:0-4244 GCA_035286565.1 Anaerolineales bacterium | reverse complement strand
TTGCTTTCGATGCTGCCAAAAGAGGAGCTTACCCGCGTAAGTTTGGATGAGTTAAAACAATACTACAAGGGTGAAGATGCCAAACATTAACGTTGCGCCAACTCGCACAAATCTGATCCGCATCAAAAAAGACTTGCGCTTTGCGCGCGAGGGCTATGAGATTCTGGATCGCAAGCGGGAAGTGCTGACCACTGAACTGGTGCGCGTGGCGCATGAAGCGGATGTCATCCAAAAGGAAGTTTGGAAACTTTTGGAAACGGCTTATCGCGCATTGGAAAAAGCCCGCCTTACATTAGGAAGCGACAATGTAGAGTGGGCGGCTCTCGCTGCAAACAAAACTGTGGATGTCCACATCAAATTGCGCGGCATTATGGGTGTCGCCATCCCGGTGATAGAAGCCAGAGGCGAACTCCCAAAAATGCTTTACAGCCTGAGCGGCACGAATGCCGCCCTGGACGAAGCCAGTGCAGCTTTTCGGGAAGTTATTATCAAGACCCCCCAATTATCCATGTTGGTAACAACCGTCTGGAGATTAGCGGGCGAACTTCGTAAAACCCAACGGCGCGTGAATGCCCTTCAGCATATTTTTATTCCAGAATATGAACAAACCGTTGCATTTATCGTCAGTTCACTTGAGGAACGCGAACGCGAAGAGATATTCCGTCTTAAGTGGCTTAAGACAAAAATGACCAGGCAGGCCGCAGAGACCGCTGTCAGCTGATCGGTGGTTGTTATAATAGGATTGTATTTATCAAATTTTAGAATATTCGAAGAATGCTCAAAAAAGCGAAACTCCGCTGGATCAAAATTCAAGGCACACGATAAAGGAGATTGCTATGAAAATTGCCGTATTGGGCACAGGGATGGTTGGGCAGACCATAGGTTCCAAGCTGGTGCAGTTGGGTCATGATGTGATGATGGGATCGCGCGATGAAGCCAACCCGAAAGCCGTCGCTTGGGCAAAGGAGGAGAAACATAATGCGTTGTTTGGTACTTTTGCGAATGCAGCGGCCTTTGGAGAGATCATTTTCAATTGCCTTTTAGGATCCGCGACATTGGATGCTTTGTACGTGGCTGGCACCGGGAATTTAAGAGGAAAGATCCTGATTGATACATCCAATCCGCTCGATTACTCAGATGAAAAGCATTGGAAGCTGACCATATGTAACACCGATTCACTGGGTGAACAAATCCAACGTGCATTTCCAGAAACAATGGTGGTTAAAACGCTCAATACCGTGTTTTGCACCGTCATGGTTGACCCTGATAAACTGGTGGAAAGAACGGATGTGTTCGTTAGCGGCAACAGCGCAGATGCCAAAGCCAGGGTGACAAAGATTTTGCATGATTGGTTCCGTTGGAAGCACATCATTGATCTTGGCGATATTACCACTTCGCGCTCGGTTGAAATGTATGCTTTGCTGTGGAGAAGCCTGCGCCTGGCCACCTCATCGCATCGCTTCAATATTAAAGTCGTGACGTCCTAAAAACCAAACTAATTTGGACGATGGAGGATTTTGACGATACAATCATCAAAATCCTCTTTTTTCGTTAAAGCATATGTCAAATAATCATATGATTTCACTCCAATATTTGCTCGCTGAATTGCCCTTTTCTTTTACGTCCAATATCCAGGACGTGCAGGTTTCGGGCATATCCATTGATAGCCGCGCAATCCGCCCTGGTTATTTATTTGTCGCCATGAAAGGCGGCAGTGTGGATGGACATGATTTCATCCACAAAGCAATTGACAATGGAGCCGTTGTGGTAATGGGGGATAGGGAAATGGATTTGGATCGGCTTTCCGTCCCATATATTAGACTCCAGAACCCGCGTCAGGCCCTGACCTGGTTATCGGCTGCGTTTTACAACTGGCCGGCCCGCAAGCTGACGGTGATCGGCGTCACCGGCACGGATGGCAAGACCACAACCAGTAATCTCATTTATAAAATATTGGTCGCCGCAGGAATCAAAGCTGGGATGATATCAACCGTCAATGCGGTCATCGGGGATGAGGTACTGGATACGGGTTTTCACGTTACTACTCCAGATGCACATGATGTGCAACGCTATCTGGCTAAGATGGTTGAGGCTGGTTTGACTCACGTTGTGCTCGAAACTACCTCCCATGGTTGGGCGCAATATCGCGTGGATGCCTGTGAGTTTGATGTGGGTGTGGTTACGAATATCACGCATGAACACATGGACGAACACGGCAATTATGAAAACTACCGCGCCGCGAAGGCAAGATTATTTTCCAGCCTGGAGTGGACAAAAGAAAAGCCACACCCACAGGGGGCTGTGCCGGGCAATCCGCGTTTGGGCGTGATCAATCGTGACGATCGTTCCTTTGAATACCTGAATGAATTGATTAAAACGAAAAAGGTGAACTATGGCTTGCGAGACTCGGCCGATGTCCGCGCGGTGGACGTAAAATATAGTTCATCAGGGATTGAGTTCACAGCCATATCAAATGATTTTCGTGTAGGCATTAAGAGTAGTTTGGTTGGCGCATACAACGTCTCAAACTGCCTTGCCGCGCTGACGGCAACTGTTTACGGTCTCGGCATTGACCCTGAGATTGCCGCGCGCGGCATCGCTTCATTGGATGGCATCCCTGGCCGCATGGAAAGAATCGATCTGGGTCAGAACTTTATTACCATAGTGGATTTTGCGCATACACCCAATGCATTGAAAGTAGCCTTGGAAGCAGGGCGCGCCCTCACCTCTAATCCCTCTCCCAAAGGGAGAGGGGCAGGGGTGAGGGAAAAAGGCAGGGTAATCTCAGTCTTCGGCTCAGCAGGTCTGCGTGATAAAGAGAAACGCCGCATGATGGCCGAGACTTCAACTGAGTTAGCTGATCTATCCGTGTTCACTGCTGAAGACCCGCGCACTGAATCGCTCGATGGAATCCTTGAGGAGATGGCGGCAGGAGCACGGTCAAAGAGCGGACGCGAGGGGGAGACGTTCTGGCGGATTCCCGATCGAGGCGAAGCGATCAAATTTGCCCTGCGTCTCGCAAAGGAGGGGGATGTGGTGCTGTCTTGCGGCAAGGGGCATGAACAGTCCATGTGCTTTGGTAAGACAGAATATCTTTGGGATGACCGCATTGCCATGCGCGCCGCGCTGGCCGAGTTTTTGGGGATTGACGGACCCATGATGCCATATCTTCCTTCTCAGGACAGGAATGAAGAGGAGTGGTTAAGGGATTGAGCCCGGGTGGTCGAGAGTAGCCTGAGGCATATCGAGACCACATTTGAAGAAGAATGATTGAATGGATAGCGGGAAATAAAATTGTTTGGGAGAATAAAATGACAAATTGGGTTGGGCCGGTTACTTTGCAGGGAAAACACATTCGCCTTGAACCGATGACAGAGCTTCACATCCCTGGTTTGGCCGAAATTGGCATTGGGCAAAGCTTCTGGAATTATATGTTGTATGGTGATATTAAAACGGAAGAGGACATGAGGCATTGGGTTTTGGATATTCTCAGCCGGGTCGAAAATGGGACTGACATGCCCTTCGTTGCGATTCATCTTGCTTCGGGGCGCGTGGCAGGTGCAACCCGTTATTTAAATATCATGCCCAAAGACCGTGGACTTGAAATTGGCGGTACCTGGTATGGGCTGGACTTCCAGCGTTCGCCCGTCAATACGGAATGTAAATACCTGTTGCTGACCCATGCCTTTGAGACGTTGAGGTGCATCCGCGTACAGTTGAAGACGGACTTGCTGAACGAGCGTTCACAGAAAGCCATTGAGAGGATCGGAGCGATAAAGGAAGGCGTGCTGCGCAATCATATGATCCTGCCTGATGGCAGGTATCGTGACTCTGTGTTTTACAGTATTTTGGATAAAGAGTGGGGAGCGGTAAAAAAGAATTTGGAAGCGAAGCTGACGCGTTAACTATTCAATTGCAGTAAATCGCACTTGTTTCCACACAAATCTAAAAATACGGCTACTCGGAGATGATCCATTTTGACATTGTGACCGCCTTCATTGATTGCTCGAAGGAATGCGATGTATTTTGACATACCTGGGATTATGGCATCCAACAAAAAAACTCCGAGTTCTTTGCACAGCACCCTGTGGGCAAGAACTCGGAGTTTTGCCATTAAAGTTTTTCCAATTCTTCACGCATGAGATTTGCTTGATGTAAAATACGCGCTATTAAATCCTTGCTAATTTCGCTTTGATGCGGGTTTGGAAGAATAAGACGCAATTCTCCTTTTATCAAATCCTTGC
>DATEDD010000044.1:0-7135 GCA_035286565.1 Anaerolineales bacterium | reverse complement strand
TTGATCGGCGGTGCACTGGGCGGCGTTTTGCTTGAGAGCGCTCCCAACTGGCTTGGCAATCCTTTAAGCGGAAAAGCCGCGGGACTCGTTTTGCTCGGCGCTTCGGTTAGCGCATTTATCTCGCTCAGTGTCGTCCTGCTCTCACGCGCATGGCTCGAAGTCGCTTCCGGCAAACTTAAAGGGACCGAGTTCATTCTTGATAAATTTATGAAAGCAGGCGGCCCGGCAATTGCCATTGGAAGTTCTGCTCTCAAATCTGAGATCGTTTTACCTGACCCCGATATTGCTCCCCAACATGCCATGCTTACCGGTGATGGAATGCGTTTTTCCCTCAAAGATATGAGCCTGGTAGGTACGTATATTAACGGCAAAAAGATCGAACGTACACAATTATCAAACGGACAAAAGATCCGCATGGGCAATACCGAAATGATTTACCATGAAAAGAGGTAACCATGCTAATGAAAATGATTCGCATCTTACTTAACCTAATCCTGCTTCTGGTCCTTGTGTTTTCGTCAGCTTCGACAGTTTTCGCGCAGAGCGACACGCAAGTCCGCATTACACAGGTGGATAATTCTAAATTTCCAACTGTGACAGTTTATGTTTCTGTAACAAATTCAGCTGGTGAGCCTGTTGGTGTGGATCCCGCCACAATTCAAATTTCTGAAAACGGTGAGAAAATGCAAATTGTGGATGCCCGCGGCGGAGGTCAGGGAGGCCAGGGCGTCGCTGAACCGCTGACGACAATGTTGGTGATCGATATCTCCGGGAGTATGGATAAAAATAACAAACTTACAGCTGCAAAGGATGCCGCCAAAGCCTACGTCAATCAAATGCGAGCCGGTGATCAGGCTGGCTTGATGACGTTCGATACAAAGACATATTATGTTCAGCCAGTCACAACAGATACTGCGGCATTGACCAGCGCCATTGATGAACTAAAAACTGGCGGCGATACAGCCATGTTTGACGCTTTGGTTGAGGCGGAAAAAAACCTGAGTAGCATCCCTGGCCGTAAAGCGATCATTGTCCTGGCTGATGGATTGGATAACCATAGTCAGAATACAGTTGATAGTGTGATCGAGCAGATAGGCCCAAGCGGCCTCACGATTTCAACAGTCGGTTTTGGCGATGCTAGCACTGCTTCACAGTCAGGGCTTGATGAGGCTGCGTTGAAATCACTGGCTGAAAGATCAGGCGGTCTTTATAGCTTTGCTGCCGACTCCCAATCCTTGAGCGCACTCTATCAGCAGTTAGGCCGTACCTTGCAGAGTGAATATGCAATCACCTATGTTTCCCCTTCAACTCTGCGGGACGGCATTAATCGAAACTTGACTGTCTCACTTTCAGGTGTAGGTGCAACTACTGAAACTAACTACAATCCCGGCGGTGTTTTGCCCGAAGTCACAGGCGTATCGTGGACTCTGTTTGGGCTGATCCTGGCCGGATTGCTGCTCCTACTATTTGCACCGCTTTTGATCGTACGCGGCGCGGGATTGTTCAGAGGTATGAAGCAAAAAGGGAAGGTTAAAATGGCGAATACAGCGAACGCGACGAGCAGCAGAAGTCTAAGTGGAAGCGGCAGCGGTAAGAAACCACGCATAAAGCTCAAGTAGATATTCCAAACAAAAAAAGACGACTCGCGCGAGTCGTCTTTTTTGTTACTGCTTTACTTAATTATATCGTTCTACTTTGCGGATGACCATGACCACTTTGCCTTTGATCTCCAGGGCTTCGGTCTTTTTAAGCATGATTGGCTTCATGGTTGGGTTTGCGGGCTGCAGACGGTAACCGTCTTTTTCCTTGTAATAATATTTAAGAGTGGTTTCATTTCGGTCTGAAAGCCAGACAGCCACCATTTCGCCATTGCGCGCTTCCTGCGTCGGTTTGAGGATGACGATGTCGCCGTCGTTGATCATGGCGTCGATCATGGAGTCTCCCTGTACCTGAAGAGCGAACAACTCTTTGCCCTTTTCTTTTGCTGGCATGAGTGAGGTTGCGATTTCAACAGAGTCTTCAGGCGTGAATGAGCCGAAATCTGCATTTGTGGGAACTGGGATGGGTTCGCCTGCCTGGATGACGCCCAGTATAGGCACGCGGAACATATCACCGAGTGGGGTGTTACCGGTCAGGCGCATCCCGCGCGAAATCTTGCGATCACGTTCGATGTGACCTGTTTTCTCAAGCTGATCGAGATAATAATTCACAACCGATGTGGATGAAATATTACAATGCTCGCCTATTTCGCGGATTGACGGGGGGTGTTTATGTTCGCGTTGATAGGATGCAATAAAATCCAGAATTCTCTGGTGACGTTCGCCTAATCCTTTGCTCTTTCGGACCATCATCATCATTTTAAGTCTCCTGCCAGATACCTGGCACAGCCGAGTATTCTTCGCTCATTTGTGCTATGAATAATACTCGAACGCCTGTTCTGTGTCAAGGATTTGATGATGTCAGAATCTGGGCACTAGACCCAGGTGCGGCGGCGCATCCAGAAGAACATAAAGACCGGGGTCAGCAGCATCAGGCCCAGGGTCCCATAAAAGATCGTGGGTAGAGTCCAACTTGCGTAAGGGGGATTCGCGGCGAAGAAGTTCATCCCAAAGAAACCGGTCACAAAAGTCAAAGGCATGAAGAGAGTGGTGATGATGGTCAGCGTCTTCATAACTTCGTTCATGCGGTTGTTGATGACAGAAAGATAAGTATCCAGCGCACCGCCCACGAGATCGCGCAGACTTTCATTCACATCATGCAGGCGTACGAGATGGTCGTAAATATCGCGGAAGAAGATGCGGTCTTTGGGATCAATGACCTGGTAATCGTCACGTGCCATTTTGTTAAGCACTTCACGTTGGGGGAGCAGGATGCGGCGCATGGCAAGCAGAACCCGTTTGAGTGTGAATAGTCTTGCAAGTGTTTGTGAGCTGGGACGGTCAAAAAGCTGGTCTTCTATAATATCTATTTCCTCGTCTATTTTTTCGATGACCGGCATGTAGTTCATCACGATTTCATCAATGATCTTGTAAAGCAAATGATCTGCGCCGTCTTGCGCGTAGCGTGGATCGCGCTGGCTTGTAACCCATGTTTCATCTATGGATGTTATGGGATTGTCATGATGCGTGATGACGTAATTACGTCCGAGGAAGATATCCAATTCATCGATTTCTGTGTCCCAGGATTCAGTGTCTTTTACCAGGCGCATGTAATTTAAAACTATATAAAGATAATCGCCCCAATCATCTATTTTGGGTGCGTGAGTCTCCTGTAATGCATCATCTATGGCAAGATGGTGGAACCCGAAACTTTGCAAAATGGGCAGTGCTGTTTCAGGCGGTTCTGACATAAAGTCAACCCATAACATGCCGCGCTTGTCACGCAGAAGGCGGGAGAACTCTGAAGGGGGAATGTCGGAGCGGACAGGCTTACCGGGAGTGTAAAAGAGCGTGCGGATCATGATTAACCTCCAAAAAATGTGGATACTTTACTATTTTCAAGGATAAAATCAATTATCTTGAAGTAAATATTGAAATCATTGATTTCCTACTTGACAAAATTGAATTAGTGCTTATAATTTTATTAGAAATCAGACAGAGTATATTCAGGACTTTCGCTTGGACCTATCCTTCGACTACGCCGCACCACACCTGCCCTAGCGGGCGGTGCCAGGGAGATCAAGAGCGTGCGGCTCCGCTCAGGACGAAGGATGCTCCTCGCTGAGCGGAGTGAAGACAGCCCTTCCCGTCCGAACGCAGTCGAAGCGCGTATATGGCAGTTTTTTCATCATGACAAGCGAAAGTTCTGATATTAATTTTATTGAAGTGCCGTTAGAAAGTTTATTAGCACGTAATGAAATTAATCATGTCAAATAAAGTCTCACAAATCAACCCAAAAGAGATTCATGCTGATGTTGTCAAAAGGCAAGTTTCTTTTTGTCCTATCCCGCAATCCTAACAGGTTATTCAAAGAAATATCAAATTGGAGGACTCAAATCATGCGACCCGCACCCACTATTTGTCCAATCTGCCAGTCTGAATTGGAAGTTGCTCGATTGCACTGCTCAGCCTGTGATACCTCCATTGAAGGTCATTTTGCAATGGGACAGTTTTCAAACTTGACTCCCGAACAATTGGAATTCGTTTTTACCTTTGTGCGTTGCGAAGGCAAGATCAATCGCATGGAGCAGGAGGTTGGGTTGTCGTATCCAACCATTCGCAATCGGCTACATGAGGTCATCCGCGCTTTGGGCTATGAACCAGGCAAGGATGAGTCTCCGGAAATTGACTCTGAAAAAAGAAGCAGTGCCATAGCTGACCTCGAAGCCGGCAGGATCACTGCGGATCAAGCCATGCGCATTTTGCGCGGTGAAGAGGAGTAAACCATGTCCAAAACTATTTCTGCAGGGCTTGCACCAAAGATAATAATTGAATCGATCGGCGGCGATCTCAGCCTGGTCGGCTGGGAGGGGGACGACATCCTTCTAAAAGCCGATGATGATGTAATGCATGTCAGCCACGATGGCGACCAGGTCAATCTCTCCTGTGATGACGATCTTTCCTTGCGAGTGCCCAAAGCCGCTTCCATCCTTATCAATAAAATTGGCGGGGATGCGTCCATTCGAGGCGTGATGGGCGGCATTGAATTGAAAGAGATCGGTGGTGACCTTTCGATTCGCGATGTAGATTCTGTCTCGATTGATACGGTTCATGCCGACTTTAGCCTGCGAGGCGCGAAGGGGCATTTGTCCATCAAAAGCGCCAACAGTGATGTGTCCATCCGTGATGTGGATGGAAATGTAAGCCTCGATACGGTGGCTGATGACCTTGCCTTGCGCGATGTACGTGGAAATGTCAACGCGAATATAGCCGAGGATGTGGTCATGTATTTGAATCCACAGGCTGGTAACGCGTATTCGGTCACGGCAGGTGACGATATTTTACTGGTCATGCCTCCGAAGGCCAATGCCACACTGACACTCAATGCAGATCAAATTGATGTTGATTGGAAAGGGGTTGAGAAAGATGAAGATGCCACCAGTCGTGTGATTACCCTCGGGGATGGTTCAGCCACAATGACTTTGAATGCGGGGGGTGACATCCGTGTCAGCAATAAAGCAGATGCCGGTGAATCCGCTGAAGACTTTGGTAACTTCGCAGGCATCGGCCTGGATTGGTCTGGTTTTGGCGAACGGATCTCACGACATGTAACAGAAGCAACCCAACGCGCCCAGCGTAAAGTGGAGGAAGCGGCGCGCCGTATTGAAAATAAGACTCGTGAGGCAGAACGACGCTCCCGCCGCGGCAAAGGCGGTTTGGAAATTGGGCCTTGGAATTGGGATTTCTCACCAAAAGGTGTGCCAATGCCGCCCAAGCCTCAAGCTTCTGACGAAGAGCGTATGGTGATCCTGAAGATGTTGCAGGAGAAGAAGATCACCTCAGAAGAGGCTGAAAAATTATTGACAACCCTGGAAGGAGGCTCGTAATGTCATCCGAAGAACGCAGGAAAATTTTACAGATGGTTGCGGATGGAAAGATCAGTGCGGAGGAAGCGGCGACGTTGATGCGAGCATTGGACGAATCTGCCGAGGAGGAGATAGAAGTCAGCGACGCAAGCACAGCTCCCTACGGGGGACCAACCGCGGGCGGACGCGAAGCGAGAAACGATGCTCCAGAGTTTGAGGAAGTCCGCAAACGCGCACTGCGATTCGCCATGATCCCGCTTTGGATCGGCATCGTCTTCGCAGTCTTGAGCGCGTGGACGATGTTTGTCATCCAAAAGAATGCAGGCTTGAGTTTCTGGTTTTTTTGTATGAGCCTGCCATTTATTTTGGGAGTTTTGTTGATCGCAATCTCAGCTGGGAGCGGGTCTTCTCGTTGGATGTACGTAAATGTAGATCGCTCATCCCAAAGCGAATGGCCGAGACAAATTATGATTGCCCTGCCGCTGCCGCTTGGATTGGTCAGTTGGTTTTTGAAAAATTTTGGCTCGCACATCGAAGGTTTAAAACGAACAACAATTGATGAAGTGGTCATGGCGATCTCGACACTTGCGCCGCACGCCAGTGCAGGTGTGGCGAAGAATATCACCGAGCCGTTGATCGTCCATGTGGATGATGGCGATGACGGCGAGCGCGTGCAAGTATTTATAGGATGAAAATGAAGACGATTAAGAAGAAACCTTTATTAAGTGGATTGCTGATCCTGTTTTTAACCGCCATGGTTTTTGCCAATATTGGCGGAAGTATGTATGGTTCGCTGATGCCGCTTTATCTCAAGGACCTGGATGCTTCGATCACGCAGATCGGGCTGTTTTTTACATTGGCGCAGATCGTGCCTCTGCTTTTACAAATTTTGGGTGGCTGGGTTTCAGATACACTTGGACGCCTGCGCGCAATAGCGATTGGCAGTGTCTTCGGTGTGATCGGTTTCATCCCGCTCATTTTGGCGGATACATGGCAGTGGCTTTTACTGGCTGTGGCGATTGGAGCCGTGGCGCGCGCCCTGGTTGGGCCAAGTTTTGATGCCTTCATAGCAGAACATTCCAGTGAGGAAAATCGCGGCAAGGTCTTTGGCATTTCGCAGGCAATCTTTATGATCGTTTCCGTTCTTGGACCACCGCTAGGCGGCTGGTTGGCTGGGTCATACGGTTTTAAGTTGATGTTGTTGGTGGCCGGTATTTTTTATTTCATCGCGATGCTGATGCGTTTGAGCATGGCGCGCGAGGCGTCAAAAAGCGCTTCTGCAAAGATTGATAAACTTTCATTTGATGGTTTAAAAATTAATCTCCGCGCAATGTTCGCTCTGGTATTTTCAGGCGGGCTGATTACCTGGATGTTAATCACAGATGGGCTGCGCGACGTTTCGTTTCAATTTTCAGAAAATCTTTTCCCTGTTTACATGCAGGAGATCGGCGGGCTTTCGCTCCAACAGATCGGCTGGGCCATGTCGTTTTTTGGCCTGGCCATGATGTTGACCACCATCCCCGGCGGCTGGCTTTCAGATAAGGCCGGCGAGCGGGTGGGCATTGCGGCTGGGATGGTCTTAATGTCCGCCGCTTTGTTGGTCCTGGTCAATATCCCTTCAGGCGTTAAGTGGATGTATTATCTGGGCTGGGGGCTGGCTGGTATGGGCGC
>DATEDD010000043.1:0-4816 GCA_035286565.1 Anaerolineales bacterium | reverse complement strand
GCTGGGCCGGCAAATGGATCGCGGCAGGCACCGTTTGGGTCTTTGCGCTCAGTCCGATGATCATCAAGTTACATGCTCGTACAGTCTCACAGGTGATTGTTGCATTCATGCTCGCATGGATATGTGTGTTCGTGCTTGATGAAGAACGCCCGCTTTGGCAGATCATTCTTGGCTCCATTCTCGCCGCGCTCGCTGTGCTGACGCGCCAGAATATGATTTTGATCCTGCCATTACTGGTGTTGTATGTATTCTGGCAACATGGTACAGAAAAAGGGATATTGTCTTTTGCGGTTTGCGCTTTTATTTTTCTGGCAGTCCATGTTTATTATTGGCCCAACATCTTAACCATCTGGGTGCCATGGCTTCCTGAAGGTCTAACCCCATTCCTGGACGCTTTTCGGATGCCCAAAGATGCTTTTCCTGTCTGGGATCCCTCCATTGATTTTTGGAACCGGATGAATGCCTTCTTTCAGGGGATCCGTTACCACTTTATTGCAGTGATTGGCGGTATTTTCGCGCTGATTCGCTTCGCGCTCCCAAGGGACTGGAAATCTGCTCCTGCCATGCGGGCTGCTGTTTTCCTGGCCTTGTCATATTTCACCCTCCTTGCTATGCATGCCTGGGCTGCGCTCGCGAGCCAATATGAAAGCTATAGCTGCGTTTTTTGTTTTGCGAATTATCTAACATTTTTTGACCCGTTGGGCATCTTGTTGGTTGTGATCGTTTTTTCTGCATCTCCCAAACTCGGTCATTCTCGATTTGTCAAAATCCTTCTGATTGCCTTTATATTGCTTGTCTCCACGGGGATCGGTTTTTCTTTATTTGAGAATGTTGGTAATAATTTGCTAAACCTGCCTGTGCCACGCATAAGGACCGGTCAATTTTTGCCTGGCTCAACAGCCCTGGTTGACATATTAAAATATGGACTTGATCTGGGTTTGCCTGAGATCAAGAGGACCATCAGTTCTGCAATGGGATTGCTGGTTGGGCTTGGCGCCTTGGCAGTTTCATGTTTATGGTGGCGCCGTAACAAAGATGTTCTTTTTACTTCTGTTCTGCTCAATATCTATCTTACGTTCGGATTGGCCTTTTCCCCCATACTCCATTTAGGCGAAAGTAGGCTGGATTGTAAACAGGATTTGATTCTTGCCCATGAGCAACTTGGCGCTTATCTTTCAGAAATCATCCCGGCGAATAGTCTGGTATATTGGGATGGTGGAACCGCTTTTACGCCGATGGTCTATGTGCCAAATGTTCGTATTTTTCCCGCCCAGATTAATAGTGGCTACACATATCGGATCGGAGGCGATCCTGAAATTCTTCACCGATTCAGCCATTGGAATAGTGAATTGGATACAGAATGGAGGAACAGCGCGGATGTATTCATTATTGAAGCCAAACGATTTTCCTCATGGAAGGATTTCCTGAACCCGCAGGATTATGAAGAGTATGAAAAACCACCGACAGCGCCCTCCTGCAATGTGGGCGCTGAATTAAGGGTATTTCGCAGATTACCATGAACCTATCGCTTGTGATCCCGGTCTATAACGAACAGGATAATCTCCCGCTTCTTCTTGATGCGATCTATAAAACCATGCATACCCTTGGTCGATCATGGGAGTTGATCCTGGTGGATGATGGCAGCCGCGACAAAAGTTTATCCATTCTGAAGGAATATGCTGAAAAAGACCCGGAGCATTGCCGTGTGATCTCCTTTCGCCGAAATTTTGGGCAGACCGCCGCCATTGCCGCAGGGTTGGATTATTCTCAGGGTGAGATCATCGTACTGCTGGATGCAGATATGCAGAACGACCCTGCGGATATTCCAATGATGCTCGCCAAATTGGATGAAGGCTATGATCTCGTCAGTGGCTGGCGAAAGCAAAGGAAAGATAATGCGGTCACACGCAATTTCCCATCCGCGCTTGCCAATTGGCTGATCTCGCGCGTCACGGGTGTGCATTTGCATGATTATGGCTGCACACTCAAAGTATATCGCCGCGATGTGCTCGAAGGATTTCGTCTTTATGGCGAGATGCACCGTTTTATTCCAGTCTATGCTAATTCTGTTGGTGCAAACATCACTGAAGTCCCTGTCCGCCACCACCCACGCACATTTGGAAAGACCAAGTACGGGCTGGAAAGAACGGTTAAAGTCGTGCTGGATTTGTTTACAGTGAAGTTTCTTATTTCGTACGCGTCGAAGCCGATCTATCTCTTTGGCGGCGCAGGCAGTTTTTTAATGATCGTCAGCGCAATCATCATGCTCTTTCTTTTTATTCGACGTTTGTTCTATTTTGTCGGTATTGCCAATTCTCCATTGTTGCAAATGAGTGCCATGTTCTTTATCCTGGGGGTTCAATCCATTTTGATGGGCTTGATCGCGGAGTTGCTGGTCCGCACCTATCACGAATCTCAGCGCAAGCCTACTTATACCATTCGTACCATGCTCAATCTGAAGCGCGATCCCCGTGAATAAATGGCTGCGTGAAAACCGCCAAACCATTGCGCGCGTCTTGGGCAGCATTCTGGCGTTGGCGCTCGTGATTGTTTTGCTTGAAGAAGAGGGAGACGGTCAACTTTTCTCTGCATTGAGGCGTGTTTCCAGCGGATATTTCCTGACCGCGGTTGCCGGATTGTTTATCTCGCGTCTGTTTGCCGCTGCACGCTGGCATATATTGCTCAAGTCGGCGGGACTGAAAATTTCTTTTCTTCGCTCAATCATGTTGACTTTCACAGGCAACTTTTCATCTAATTTTTTGCCGACAACCATCGGCGGGGATGTGGTACGGCTTGCCGGCGCGATGCAATTGGGCTATGACCGTGCCATCTGCATCGCCTCGCTCGTCACCGACCGATTGATTGGCTTGGCAGGCATGAGTATGGCTCTCCCATTGGGTTTGACCCCTGTATTTACGCTTGGCAATGGAGTCTCACAGTCCATTGCGGTTTCTGCGCTGGTTCAAAAAGGTGTGGATTTCACCAAACGCACCTTTGAGTCGTTTTCCATCTGGCTGAAGAAACCGCTCGCATTGAGCGGTTCGCTGCTTGCCACCTTTGGCAACATGGCATTTATCTACCTGGCAGTCTATCTTCTTTTGCTTGGCATCGATCATCAAGTTTCCTACTGGCTGGTTGCAGGTTTGTACACCCTGACCTACTTCGTAACACTATTCCCCATTTCCATTAACGGCCTGGGCGTGCAGGAGCTCTCGATGACCTTCCTGCTTACCCAGTTGGGCGGATTAAGTCCCTCCGAAAGCGCAACAATTGCCCTGCTGACCCGCGTGTTATTCATTGTCACCAGCCTGCCTGGCGCGTTCTTTTTGCCGTCCATTCTCGCCGCGATGAACGAGAAAAAACCAAAACCCGATTAACTTGCACGGATTACACATGGAAACAGTTACTTCAAAAAAATTCCTTCAAACATTTATTTGGTCCAGTATCCTGTTGAGCGGTTTTGCCATCGTTCAAACGATCCAGCGCGTCAATGAGCTTGAGATTCTTCTCTGGCATTCCAAATGGGTTTTCCTCTTAGCCATATTTTTTCTAAATATCGCCGCTGGCGCGTTCCTGCTCCGCTGGACATTCCTGGAGCGCATCACCCGCTGGATGGATGGTTTGGAATTTGATCCGGCAAACAATTTCAAAAAGTTGTTCGGGCTTGCCCTGGTGGTATTTGGCTTTTTTCTTATCTGGGCAATCCGCCTGTTCTTTTTCGGAAATATCCTTCCCCAGTTAATGCCCATCTTTTGGGTGTTCTTGTGGGCAAGCCTCTTGCAGACCTTTGGCTTGAAATTGATGACAGGCTTCAAGTGGTATCCGCTCTTTGCAGCGACGATCCTCTTACAGGGACTGGTCTACCAAATTTACGGACGCCTCACCATCATCACGGATTATCCCTTTTCCATTGGCTATTCCGAAGCCGGCCGCCATTATTACGCCTCGTTGTTTTACGCAAAATCGCTGTACGGAATGCAGCTTCCCTATCCATTCTTACATCCTTCACGATATCTATTAATGTCCCTACCATTTCTGGTGGATGGGTTGCCGCTCTGGTTTCACCGCATGTGGCAATCTCTCTTGTGGGTCGGTTTGACCGCCGCCTCGGCCATAATGTTAATTCGCCGTATGCGCCTGAAGGGTTGGATGTATCTTTTGGTCATGGCATGGGCGTTTTTATATTTTTTGCAGGGCGCGGTTTATTATCATCTCCAGGTTTGCGTCATCCTTGTTTTGGCTGGCGTTTCAGTGAAGCATCCCTGGCGATCTCTTCTGTTTGTGTTTCTGGCTTCGATCTGGGCGGGTATCAGCCGTGTAAACTGGTTCCCGGTCCCGGCTATGCTGGGGATTGCCATTTACGTGCTTGAGACCCCGCTGGCTGGAAAAGGCTGGCGTTATTGGGTACATCCCTTCCTTTTGGGAGTGGTCGGGCTTGGTACCGCGCTTGCGGCTCAATTTGTTTACATCAACATTTCAGGCAATGCCAATGTCCGCGCCTTTGGTTCGAGTTTTACCTCCGACCTGCTATGGAATCGCCTGCTTCCCAACAGCACATTTCCATTGGGTATTCTGCCGGGCATATTGATCGTCTCTGCCCCGTTGGGGATTGCTCTTTATCAAATGCTGCGCGGAAAACTTTTGCGCTTGCATCCCATGCGCTGGCTCGTGCTTTTGGCGCTTCTGCTTGTACTTTTCCTTGGTGGGCTGGTGGTCAGCACCAAGATCGGCGGGGGTGGTGACATGCATAACATGGACGCTTTCCTCGTCATGCTTGCGCTGATTGCCACCTCGTTTTTTGCAGGACGTGTCATTA
>DATEDD010000042.1:0-3462 GCA_035286565.1 Anaerolineales bacterium | reverse complement strand
ATGATCTGTTGCGTTCGCAGGGCAATCGTCACAGAATGTTCGGAGGGCAAAGCCAATGCTTCATCCATCGAGTTCGTGTGCAAACTTTGTGTGCCGCCCAAAACTGCGGCGAGCGCCTGAATTGCCACACGCACAACGTTGTTCTCAGGCTGTTGTGCGGTTAATGAAACCCCCGCCGTTTGTGTGTGGAAACGCAATAACCACGAGCGCGGATTCTTGGCCTTGAAGGTCTCACGCATCTCACGCGCCCAAATGCGGCGGGCCGCGCGATACTTGGCGATCTCTTCAAAAAAGTCATTGTGCGCGTTGAAGAAGAAGGAAAGACGCGGCGCGAACTCGTCCACATCCATGCCGCGCGCAATGCCCCAGCGGACATATTCGAGTCCATCCGCAAGGGTGAATGCCAATTCCTGCGCGGCAGTCGAGCCAGCCTCGCGGATGTGATAGCCGCTGATCGAAATCGTATTCCACTGTGGAACTTTCTGCGCGCCGAATTCCATCGTATCCACCACCAGTCGCATGGACGGTTCAGGCGGAAAGATAAATTCCTTTTGCGCGATGAATTCCTTGAGAATATCGTTTTGAGTTGTGCCGCGTAATTGATCCAACCGTATGCCCTGCTTTTCTGCGGCAGCCAGGTACATGGCCCAAATGATCGCGGCCGGCGAGTTGATGGTCATACTTGAAGAAACTTTATCGAGCGGAATCCCATCCAATAAAATCTCCATGTCTTTCAAGGAGGAAATCGCCACGCCGCATTTTCCAAACTCACCCAGCGCTTCGGGTTGGTCCGTGTCATAACCCATCAAAGTGGCCAGGTCGAAGGCAATGCTCAATCCTGTTTGACCCTGCTCCAGCAGGTATTTGAAGCGCGCATTCGTTTCCTCCGCGGTGCCGAAGCCGGCGAACATGCGCATCGTCCACAATTTACTGCGGTGAAGAGTCGGGTGCACGCCACGCGTGTAGGGATACTCACCGGGAAGTCCAAGCGCAGAGGCGTAATCCATGTCCGTGTTATCGAGCGGCGTATACAGTCTGTTGATCGGTTCGGAGGAGGTGGTGATAAATTCATCGGCGCGTTCGGGTAATTGTGACAAGGCTTTCTTTAAAGAAGTCTCTTCCCATTTATTGAGGGAATCTTTTAACTGATTAAGTTTGTTTTTATCGTACATGACAGCTCCTTTGGAAAGATGTTGGGATTATACATTAGACAGTAGACGGTTGACGGTGGACAGTGACGGATTTATAACGGTCATCAGTCCACGGTCATCGGTCTACCCTCTTACTTCTGGTATACTCGATTTAATAAAGGTAAATAATGCCGCGCTTCGAAATTGATGTAGACCCATGTGACCATATTACAGCAGACGCCATTGGCAAACCCGGCCAGCGCGTTTTTTATTTGCAAGCCTATCAGGAACAACGCACCATTACCATCATCATTGAAAAGGCTCAGCTGCAGTCGCTTGCGATCGGTATCGAACAATTCCTCGCACAGATCAGCCAGCAAGCCCCGGATCTCGAAGAAGCCTCCGGCGATTATGTCGAGGAGGTCATGCGCATCAACCCGCCCGTGGACCCACTTTTCCGCGCGGGTGAAATAGGACTGGGCTATGATAAAGACCGCGACCGCGCTGTGATCTTCACCAAGGAATTACTGACCGAAGAAATCGAACCCGACTCTGCGGCGCAAGTCCGCTTTTGGACGACGCGCACACAACTGCGGCAACTTGCACGCTGGGGACAGGATGTTGCCTCGCGCGGGCGGCCTGTCTGCCCGCAATGCGGACAGCCCATGGAACCCGAAGGGCACTTCTGCCCCAAGAAGAACGGGCATTTGCATTAAATTCATTGTCGAAGGTCGAAAGTCAAAGGCGTTGCACTGAGCCTGCCGAAGTGTCACAGGCCTGACTTTCGACCTTCGACTTTCGACCAACAATGAATACCCCCACTATCGAAACAATAAAAGCCGCTCTCGAACTAGGTGAATACGAACTCAAAGGCCAGTTCATGCTTGGCAGTAATTACACTTTCTTTGTGGAAGTTCATTACGAAGGAGTGGAATACAAAGCCGTTTACAAGCCAAGCAAAGGTGAACAGCCGCTGTGGGATTTTCCCGATCAAACCCTTGCTCTGCGTGAAGTGGCCGCCTTTCAATTGAGCGAAGCGCTTGGCTTTCATATTGTCCCATTTACGATCTATCGTCAAGACGGTCCTCACGGCCCTGGTTCATTACAGCAGTATATTGATTACGATGTTGAGTATCACTATTTCAGCTTCACCGCTGAGGATAAACAAAAACTCCGCCCCGTCGTTTTATTCGATCTGCTCGCCAACAATGCCGACCGCAAAGGCAGTCACGTATTCTTTGAAGATGTAACCCGCAAACTCTTTGCCATTGATCACGGCCTTTGTTTTAACGAAGACGACAAACTCCGCACTGTGGTCTGGGACTTCGCCGGTCAGCAAATTCCAGACGACTTGCTCGCGCCTCTTTCCAAAACTGACAATTGGTCTGCCCTCTTCGAGTCTTATCTCAGCCCAAACGAGATCTCCGCACTGATAACCCGCGCAAAAATATTGTGCACAACCAAAATATTTCCACGCCCGCTTGAAGGACGAAGGCCGTTTCCATATCCGCCGATATAAAAAGGTGACAGTCACTTTAAAAGCGACTGTCACCTAGCTTAAAGGAGACTCACATGCACTACAAACTCGCACTGATCGGGTTCGGAAATGTCGCCCGTGCACTGGCAAGGCTTCTGGTCCGCAAGCAGGATTTACTCAAATCCAAATATAACCTGACCTTTTCATTCACAGGCATTGCCACAGGTAAACATGGTTTCGCTGTAAACCCCGATGGACTCGATATTCAAAAAGCATTGGTGTTGGTGGAAAGTGGAAAAGATATTTCACCTTTAAACATTTCCCAATTCCCGATTCCCAATTCCCTGGCTGTCATCCAAAACTCACAAGCTGACATGATGTTTGAAAACTCACCCGTTAATTATGAATCCGGCCAGCCCGCCATTACCCACGTCCGCGCGGCCTTGAACGCAGGCATGCACGTCAGCACCGCGAACAAAGGGACGGTTGTCCATGGCTATCAGGAATTGAGCGCGCTTGCCATCTCAAAAAATAAAAGATTCATGTTCGAGTCAACGGTATTAGGCGGAACGCCTGTATTTTCCACCTTTCGAGAGGCCCTGCCCGCAGCAGATTTAATTTCCTTTAAAGGCATTATCAACACCACCACCAATATCATTCTTTCACGCATGGAAGACGGCGAATCATTTGAGACAGCCGTGAAATATTGTCAGAGTGTGGGCATTGCAGAAACAGATCCATCAGGCGATGTGGACGGCTGGGACGCATCCATCAAAGTGGCCGCGCTTGCCACTGTACTGATGGGTACTCCGCTGAAACCACAGCAAGTGCAACGCACCGGCATTCGCGGAATTA
>DATEDD010000041.1:0-9332 GCA_035286565.1 Anaerolineales bacterium | reverse complement strand
CACCGTGCCGCCTCACTTATTGACGACTACCTCCGCACCGTGGGACTCGAAACCAAATTCTTCGACGGCAAATATCCTGCGGTGTATGCAACTTTCCCGCAAAAGGGATTTGGGATTAGTGATCAGGCAACACGGAAAAATCCTAATTACCTAAATCCTAATTCCTTATCACCTATTCTTTTGACAGGTCACTTCGATGTCGTCGAACCCGAACCTGACGACTCCCAATTCATCCCGCGCATCGAGGGTGATTATCTCTGGGGTCGCGGCGCGGCGGATATGAAGACCGTCGTCGCCACATATCTGGTTTGGATGAAGGATATGTGTAAGGGCGTAGCGCCGCTGCGCCCCAACATTGCGTTACTTCTGGTCGGCAACGAGGAAAACGGAGAAGCCGAAGCGTGGGGTACGCCGCATGTGTTGAAGGAATTAGGTAGGGGCAACCCGTCAGGGACGGGGGATGGTTCTGAATCAAACATGGCGGGTCGCCCCTACACGTCCGCCCTCTTCATCGCAGGCGAACGGACGGGCGAAATGGGTAACGAACTCTTCGGCGAGATCTGCGTGGAGAATCGCGGCGTCATGCGCTTCGATGTGATTGCGCGCGGGGCAAAAGGACACTCAGGAATCACAGATACAGGTGACCTGAGTGAAAAACTCATCGCGGCGCGTTCAGCGTTGAATGAAATCTTCACCAAATATCTCACGCTCAAATCCGCGGACGGATGGCAATCGCAGGCGAAGTTTCCGTTCATCAATGTCGGCACGCCGGGTGTATATAACGTCACAGCAGGGGAGGGGATTCTTGGCGTGGAAATTCGTCCGATCCCTCAAGATGATGTCCTTGGTCTGCGGTCTACGGTCGAAGCCTATTGCGCGGCGAGCGAACTGGAAGTTCGCTTTACGGTGATGGAAAACGGCGTTGCCTGCGACCCGAATAATCCAGCGTTGAAAGCGCTGATCAAAGCAGTCAAACAGGCATCACTCACGCTGAGCGGAGCCGGAGGCGCAGTCGAAGCGGGCGAACCGAGGATTGGCAGAAAGCTTCCCGGCACCAGCGCAAGATTCGCTCCGGGCGGCCAGGCTGTCGTATGGGGTCAGTCTGGCTTGGGTCCACATGCAAAGGATGAGCGGCATTACATCCCCAGCATCGAACCGTATTACAAGTCACTTAATGAGTTGGCAAAGTTGTGGAAGTGAAAGTCAGATGCGCCTTATGCTTTTCTTGCATATTGCAGCGCGAGGTCATTTGAGATTTGTTTTACCCTGCTGCACAACTCCCTCATCACTGCCAGACTCACTTCCGGCCTTTCGCGCAGCAAACCTTCGAAACTTAACCGGTCAAGGCAGAGCGCTCTTGTGTCGCCGGAGGCGATCATGGTGGCGATGCGCGCATCCCCGCTGATGATGGACATTTCGCCGACCACGTCGCCGGTTTTGCGGAGCGCGATCTCCTTGGCCGGCTCGCCTTCAGTTTGCACCATGATGCGGACTTCTCCGGAAACGATCACATACATTTCATCGCCCGCTTCGCCCTGTTCGCAGATCATTTCGCCGTCGGTGAAATCCTGTTCGCTGGCGATGTTCGCCACGCGCTGAATATCCTGTGGCGATAATGTTTTAAGTAAAGGGACGCGGTGCAAATGCAATACGCGTTCCATTACGGACAGAGTGTTCGTCTTTTCCATGGGCTCATCCTTTTGCAAATGACCGAATGCAAATCTAAAACATTGTTCAAGCCATTCATCTTTTTCTTTTTCAAGCAGGGAGATCGCTTCCTCTTCATTGATCTGATCCTGGGAGTTTGCATTTGCTTCAAACACACGCAGGAGGGGGCGGATCAACGCGGACTCTTTAACGGTTTCAAGCGTCTCAAGCGCGTTTGACCTTTGCGATGGGTCTGAGCTTATGAGATTGTCAATCGCAACCTTTATCGCATCCTTGTCGCCCAGCAGGCTAAACCCGCACAAGGCGTTGACTGCGTCGCGTCGCGCATAATATTCGAGCGTATCAGCCAGGAGTTGTATCCGCGGGTCGTAATTCTTATGGAACGCCTGCCTGATATCTTCATAGGTAAGCGCTGATTTTATGCGCCGGTTAACGTATTTCCTGATGCGGTTTGCTTCATTATGCGTCGACACTTGGTTCAGCACTCTGAGCGCGCCGTCCTCTGAAGCAGGTTCATCCAAACAATCCAAAATATTGGGGATCGCCGCTTGGCCGATTTTTCCCAAAGCTGCGGCAATACTTTCGCGCAGGAGAATGTCATCAGTTGAAAGGAAATGAATTAAAGCGGTAATGGCAGGTCTTCCGCAAGAGGAAAGTGCTGAAGCTGCCGCGCAGCGAACGGAAATTGGAGCAAGAACATCGTTTAATTCATTGGCGAACATTGTCAGCGCCTGAGGGTCTCCGATCTCAGCCAGGGCATCCAGTGCCAAAATCCGTTCCTCAATCTCTCCCAACATGGACATGCTGCGCAGTTGACTTCGAACCGGGTTATTAACGTCGAGCGATAAAAGTGCGATCATAGCACGCGCCTTAACGTTGGGGCTTGGATCATCAAGGATTGGAGCAACCAAGGTCTTGAGCGTTTCGTTGTCAGCTATCGCTCGAAGTGTGTCAACTGCCTGGGCGCGGACAACTGCCTGCGGGTCCGAAAGAAGCGCCGAAACCTTTGTCAAAGCAGACGCATTTTTTTGACGGGCGAGTCCGGTCAACGCGATGAGTCGGACATCCATGTCTTCATCGTTCAAAGCTGAAATAAGCACATCAAATGTTGATGGAAGATTGACTTTGCCCAACATATGCGCCGAAATCCGTCTTGCAATTGGATCATCTGATGTCATTCCAGCGAGAGCCGCCTGGATTGCGGCGCCATCGGTGCGAATGCCAACGCGGTCATCTTCTGAAAAGATCGTGGGCCTTCCTTTTTTGAGCGCGTCCACGAGCGCGAGGTTATATGCGCGCCCCGCCTTCCAGATGACGTAAGTGGTTGCGATGGCTGCGCTCAAACCAATGAGAGCCAGTTGATTGGAAGAAAAAGTTTGCTCCCCAATGATGAGGATACCGCCGGCGATGAAGGTGCCGGCCTGCGCGGGAACGCCATCTATAAAGGCGCGGACTTGATCGCGCCGCGCGGCCGGGACCGGATTGAAAATTGCCTGATAGGCTGAGTCTGCTATGCCTGACAACCAGACCATTTGCGCGAAGCGGAAGATAAGTATGACGATGAAAATATTCGAGACCGCCAGCCCGCCAAAGCCGGCCAGATATATAACGGGCAGAATCAAGAGCGCATTTACGACCCCGATCCGCGCGTATAAACGATTGGCGATGAACATGGATGCAAGGAAGGCCGCCGCGGTGCTTAACCCGTTGAAGATGCCGAGGAATCCAGCAAGCGCGTTTTCATCCGGATATTGTGCGAGGGCGGATTGTGAAAAAGGCAATGCAATTGAAAAATATAAAATGGAAAATAAAACCGCCGACATGGATATCCAGACCATCAACGTGGATTTGCGGACAAATTGAAAGCCTTGCTGTACATCTTCGATTAACGATGCCTGCGCGCGCTTTCGAGTCCATTTGCGGGCGGCTTCCTTCCCGGCAATATTTGTGGCCAGGAGGGCCCTGACCATGATGAAGGTCAGTACCAGTATGACCGCCCAAACGATCATGAGGTTTGCGGTGCCGATCAAATTGACGAGCAGTCCCGTGCTGATCCCTCCAATCACCGATCCGAGAATCCGGCCAGCGTTGAACAGTGGAAAGAGACGTTTGGATTGCCGCGTGTTGCAGACCCTTCCCGCGATTCCCCAAACAACCAGCCCGATCAACGAGTTGATCACTTCCTTGCCGAGCCACAGAATGGGATAGATAATATTCCACCCGCTGAACAAGGTCAGCCATGCAATGAGCGTTAACCCCGCAACGAAAAGGGGAATAAAAATATAAAGGGTCTCTTTTTGAAAGCGCCCTAGTAATGCCGTGATTCCAAGAGAAGTTAGGAAGGATAAGGTCCCCAATATCATATACATGTAAGGCAGATATTTAACCCCGAAGCGCGCAAAGAATAATGCTTCAATGCCTGTGCTGCCCAATGTGAATCCGGCTGAGGTGAGCAGCATGATACCGATGACAAGCGCAGCCATGCGGCTCTCTCCGTCGTGGATATTCAAGATCTTCCGAATTTGCATAAAGGATGTTTTCATAAATCCAACCTCAGTAAACTACAGTTTTGCTGAGATTGGCAATTTGCAATATAGCGCCGAAAGCGCATCCAAGTCTTCGATGACCTGATGGTGAAGGAGAAGTCGTTTGGTTTCGAGGATGATTTTCATGGTTAACTCAATGCCAACTGAATCGTCTGCTCCATCGTCATTGCGCGCGCAACACTCTCACGCTTACCAATTCGCTTTTGCCCTTAAGTTCCAGTTCGCGCCTCTCCAGTCCTTCGGTTTCAATTCCAGCTGAATTGCAAGCAGCGTCGCTAATCAAAACTTCGCCCGCTCCGGCTTTAGAAGCCAGACGCGCGGCGATGTTTACGTTGTCGCCCAGCGCCGTGAAATCCATAGACGCTGCGCCTGCCCCTTTAATTGAGCCTACCCAGGCGACGCCAGTATGAACCCCAACGCCGATTGGAACCCAGGCTTCACCAGATTGCCCATAGCCCATGGCGTGTAATAAATCCTGTCCAGCGTCTGCCGCGCGACGGGCGTGGTCTTTCCCTGCGTAACCGGGGATGAACAAGGCAGTGACTTCGTCGCCGACCAGTTTATCTATCAACGCGTCAGCGCGCACGAGCACATTGATCGCTTCTTCGTAGAAGCGATTCATCAGCTGGCTGAACTCGGTCGCGTTCATTTTTTCAGCGAGCGTAGTCGAGCCGCGCACATCCACGAATAACATGGACAATTCAATTTCTGCCCCGCCTGGATGCGCGCTGGCGAAGTCCTCACATGCTGCGCAAAAGCGCGGGTTCTTTCTTGACGGGCGTTTTCCCATCAAGCGCATGAGCGGCGCGCCAAACCCGCGAAAAGGGGCATTGCAAATCTTACATCGCGGGTTAGATGGAATGAAACCAAACCAGTGATGGGCGCGACCTATCATCGGCTCACCGCCTGTAAGTACCTTGTACCACATCTCACTCGCGCTGTTCACCTTCATTGTTTCCGCATCATTCGGCTGCCTGGATTGTGACATGTTTCCTTCTTTCTTTATAATTTATAATAATAAGCGGTCAGCTCAAGGCTGATTGAATCGCCTGTTCCATCGTCATCGTGCAATGCATTCTGCTATAAGTTGTAGGTGGTCTGCGTGAGGAGAATTTGTCCACCATGCGCAGCGGACATCACACGTTGTGTGGATGCGATCGTGGCATAGCCTTCGTATTTACCGTCTGGCAATATTTCGGCTGTGCCAGTGTGCAGTCCCATGCGGACGCGTAATGTCAAGACTTCCGAAGTCTCCGACATTGTCCCCGTAGGGGGGACTTCGGAAGTCTGCTGATGTAGCCCGCGCTGAGCCGCCAGCACCGCGCGCAATCCATCTATGGCATTGTGGAATGCCGCGCTAAACGAATCACCAACGATTTGAAAGACATAGCCGTGATTGGATTCAATTGCTTCGCGCAAAATCTCATCATGGCGCGCATGTGAGATCGCCATCGCTTCGGGCTTTTCCTGCCATAAACGTGTACTGCCTTCGATGTCGGTGAAAAGGAAAGTCACTGTGCCGGTGGGGTATTGTGTCATTGCGTTTCCTCCAGCGCAAATGCAAGCGCCTGTTCCAGTGTCATTTCCTTTCCCTGTTTCAGTGCATTTTCAAAAGATTCACGACCGAGTTGCTCCTTCGCCATTGCGATCTGCTCATCTATTTTTCGAACAAGAAATGGATAGGCAGATGGCAATGATGAAACCAGTTTTTGATATGCTCCAAAAAGTTTGGCTGAACGCGCCAATTGATCCTCTGCCAAAGCCAGCATGCCAAACCCCGCAAGGCAATCTGCGCAACCGGGTTTATCGTTCAATTTCTGGTAACCTTTTAGTGATTTGGAAAATTGATCTCTTGCAAGAGCAAGATCACGGTTGAGCAAGGCGACTCTTCCCAGATAAAAAGTGATCCACTCAATTACACCGTTTTCCTGATTTTCCTGTTTGATTTTGAGTGCTTCCTGAAGCAGTTCAATGAACCGGGCGGTATCGTTTTTTATCCATGCCAGAAAAGCCAGGTGCATAATTGTGATGCCTTGATAAAAATGGTGGTCGTCTGATTCAAAAGTCGCAAGCGCTTCGACAAATAAAGACTCGGCTTGTGGATAATCTTCAAGATACATATCCACAAAAGCGATATCCATCAGGCGCTCGCTGGCATTGGGATCGTTAATTTGCCGGGAAAGAACCAGCCCTTCTTTAAACAATTTTCTGGACTCCGCATATTTTCCCTGATCCATCAGGAGAAATGCCATGTCTGCCAATGTTCGTGAAATGCGCCGGTTATCCTTGGATAGGCGCGCCTCTTGAATCCCCTTCTCTATACAAAGCTTCTGATAATCAGGATTGTTTTGCCGGTTAGCAAGTCCTCCCTTATTGAGCCAGGCAATGCAGGCGAGCCAGTGATCCCCTATTTCTTCACAAATGGTCAGCCCTTCATCAAGAAGTTTCTGCGCTGTTTCCGGCTGGTTCAATGTCAATTCACCCAGGGTGGAGAGCGCCATCGCCAGGCTGGATCTTTCATTCAAATTCCTGGATAAAGTTGCTGCTTCCTCGGCAAATTGACGAGCTTTTTTTGGATCGTTGAGATTCCTGAAAAACACGCTTGCCCGGCTTAATACTCTGGCGCGTGCAATGCTGTGTTGGTCTTGAGTGAGCGCCAGTGATTGCTCGAACCATTCTATGGCTTCGATGGAATATGCTCGTAAATCCCAAAAGCGCCATAACGCGCCTACCAGTCTCAGGCAGGCATCCAAATTATGCTCGCGCGACCATTCGAGGGCAGCGCGCATATTTTCGTATTCCGCCTCAACTCGATCCAGCCAGAACAATTGATTGGCTCCGCGGATTTCAGGTTCGGCTTTTTCTGCATGTTTCAGCAGGGCTTGCATGTGCCGGTCGCGCATCGCTTCGCCCTCGCCCAATTCAAATAACTTTTCGCGCGCATATTGCCGGATGGTTTCCAGCGGGTGATAACGGGATTCGCCGTTCTCTTCCGTCATCACCACGAGCGACTTATTGACCAGTTGGGATAACAGATCCAATACCAGATCAGACTCGATTCCTTCCCCGCTGCACACTGCTTCCGCGGCTTCAAGCGTCCAGCCGCCGACGAAGACCGCCAGCCTCCTGAATAAGAGTCGCTCATCCTCAGAGAGCAGGTTGTAACTCCAATCGATCAAGGCGCGTAAAGTTTGCTGGCGCGGCAAGGCGGTACGCGCACCGCCGGTCAGCAGGCGGAATCGGTCATCAAGGCGTTTGGCGATTTGATCCACAGCCAACACGTTGGCGCGCGCCGCGGCCAACTCTATCGCCAAAGGAATACCGTCCAAACGGAAGCAGATTTGGGCGATGGCGGGAGCGTTGTCCTTTGTCACCGAAAAATGCGGCTGGACGAGAGTCGCCCGTTCGATGAATAATCGCACGGCCTCGTATTGGGATAACTGCTCGATGGATGGCAAATGCTTTATGTCGGGCAATGATAATGACGGCACATGCCAGGCCATTTCCCCTGCCACGCCTAGCGCTTCGCGGCTGCTTGCCAGGATTTTTACATCCTTGCAGGAGCGCAAAAGCAGGTCGGCAAAGCGCGAGCAGGCTTCGATGAGATGTTCGCAATTATCGAAAACCAGCAATGCTTTGCGAGTATGGAGATAACCGCAGACCAATTCGCTGATGGTTTGTTTTGTCTCGGCGGACTCGCGTAGTCCAAGCAAATTGGCAAGTGTGTTTGGAACAAGTGCGGGGTCGGTGACCGGCGCAAGTTCCAGAAACCAGACGCCATCCGGGAAGGAATCCATCACCTCTGCCGCGACCTGCAAAGACAGCCGTGTTTTCCCTGTGCCACCGGAACCGGTCAAGGTGACGAGATGATGATCGTTCAATTCCCGTTTGAGTTCTACGATCTCCTTTTCGCGTCCGATGAAACTGGTGAGTTGCGCGGGAAGATTGTTCGGGAAAACGTTGAGCGTGCGCAGGGCAGGAAATTCACTTTGCAAATCGGGCGCGCTGACTTGAAATACTCGTACTGGATGTGACATATCTTTAAATTTGTGTTCGCCCATATCACGCAGGCTTACATCTTTTGGTAATTGATCAAGAATTAATTTCTCAGTTGCATCTGATAAGAGTATTTGTCCGCCATAACCCGCGGACATCACACGCTGAATAAGACTCAATGTGAGATAACCGCGATAATCCTTGCCGTCCGTTTCCGCCTCACCGGTGTGGATTCCCATGCGCACGCGGACGATGGCCTCACCCCATGGTTCGCTTTGCAGATTGCGTTGCGCGGTCAATGCGGCTTTGAGTGCGTCACCGGCTTTATGGAACGCGGCATAAAATGAATCTCCAATCACTTGGAAGACAAAACCGCCATACGACTCGATGGCCGCGCGCAGAATGGAATCGTGTCGCCCGCGCAAGCCTTCCCACGTTTCGGGATATGTACGCGCAAGTTTGGTGCTGCCTTCGATGTCGGTAAACAGGAAGGTAACTGTGCCGGTGGGTGGATTATTCATGGGGCTTTACCGATAAAAACACTGAATATCCAATAAAATTTTTGTTCTTAGAACTTGAAATGGATGAAAATCCGTCCGAAATTTTTATCATCTTTCTCCACGCGATGATACAGCTTCTTGATATGTCCCTGATTTAGAAAGCGCAAAACCTTTTTCTTGAGTTGCCCGCTGCCTTTGCCGGGAATGATTTCAACCAGCGCGATTTTCTTTTCAATTGCCTCTTCCACAATGCGATTGAGTTCCACGTCAATTTCCCTGCCGCGATTGTAGATGTCGTGCAGATCAAGTTTGAGTTTTGCCATTATTTTTTCTTTGAGAGGAAATCAAACGGCGGACGCTGGTTTAGCTTAATCAAATTTGCGCCCATTTCATTTACATGCAACGCAGTCAGAGAACCTGTGTCGCAACTCAGCCGTTGAAAATGATCGAGCGGCAAACCCAGAAAATGCGACACGGCGATCTTGATCGGGTCCGCGTGGAAGACAACCACGATAATATCCTGCGGCTTGTTGTGTTTTATTATCATGCGTTCAAGCGCATTTGAAATACGCGTTTGCATTTCAGGAAAAGACTCGCCGTCAGGAAAACGAAAACGGGAGGG
>DATEDD010000040.1:0-4063 GCA_035286565.1 Anaerolineales bacterium | reverse complement strand
GCTTGGAACAAGGTTTGAGATATGAGCAACGTTTCAGTCACCCGCATGGAACTTTTGGCCCGCAAGGCGCAAATCGCACTGGCGAGTCAGGGACGTGATCTGCTGGAACAAAAGCGCACGGCTTTGATGAAGGAGTTCATGCGCACCGCGGATACCGCCTTGGAACGCTCGGACGCGCTTCAGGTTTCCGCCGCCCATGCCAGCCAATCTCTGGCACGATCGGAGGCAATGGCGGGGGCGGAGTCCGTTCGCTCGGCTGCGCTGGCCTCTCGCGGCGGATTCAGGCTCGAGGTCACGACCAGCAGCGTGATGGGGGTGAGAGTCCCTCACATTGAGCAGAAGAGCGCGTCCCGTTCCCTGCTGGAACGAGGTTACTCGATTGTCGGCGCTTCGATCACGATTGATGAAACCGCTTCGGCTTTTGAACGGGAAGTCGAAGCCATCATCCAACTTGCTGAAACCGAATTACGCCTCGTAAGATTGGGCGATGAAATCCAGCGCACATCCAGGCGGCTGAACGCGCTCGATCATTTTTTGATCCCGCGTCTCAAAGCGGAACGGGATTTCATCCAGATGGCTTTGGATGAACGCGAACGCGCCGATCATTTTCGGCTCAAACTGGTGAAGCGTTCTTTGGAACGGAAGCGAGGAATGGATAAGCCCACGTAAGGAGGTGGCTTATGTCTACAATTAAAAACAACGGCAAACCGATCATGGAAGATATCCATGCCTTTCTGGAGATGACGCTCATTGAGGCATATCTGAAAGGTAAAGGGTATACACTGGAAGATTTGCAGAAACTGCCGAAAGAAGAGGCCAAATGCCTCATGAAAGAAGCGTCAACCTACGCCTCTGGCAAACTTGCGGAGGTAGAAGTAAAAGCGCATTTCATGCAGGAACTTCATGACGCGTATAGCGGCGAATGAAGTATTGCATAGTTGAGTCTGGGCTTTCAGCTTGCCTGACTCCTTGCTGGCTACAGGCCATCTCTTCGCGTGATCGCCTCTATAAACATTGGCGGAACGTTTTCAAATAGGCAGGGTCATATGTTGCCAAATATCAGGCCTGCGCTTTTTCCACCCTGATGAGGTAGCCCGCGAACAAGGCAAGAGTAGTGCCATCAATCATGGTGGCTAAACAGCAAACGCACATCAACAGCCAAAAGATAGATCAGACGGCTCATTCGATAAATTCCATTTCCGCCCCGATGGCATCGGCTTTCAAGCCCATGTTGATTCCTTGGGCTGTCCAACGTATTTTAAACGTATTCTAAACGTATTTTAGTAGCGCCGTCCTTGGTGGTGCTGTAGGCTGAGAGTAACTCCTTGTCTTGTCACTCAGTCAGTTGAAATTCGCGCTTTGTCATACTCCTATTGTACGACTTTTAGGTGTTTTCTCTATTAGAACGCGAGATGCTTCGCCTCTTCGTTCCTCAGCATGACTATATGTTCTAATACGGTCTTGCCAGTAGCTCTTCCAAAACTTTTTGAGAACTCTTGTCAACCACCACATGCTGACTTGCACCATGTGAGTCCATTGTGACAACGACTGGGAAGTTTTTCACTTCGACCACCCACATCGCTTCCGGCACGCCGAACTCTTCCAGCTTGTATACACCTGGAACTTTTTGCACGGTCTGCGCAAGGAACGAGGCTGCGCCACCGACGGCATGGAAATACACACCCGGTGTATCCACACAGCCTTGCATAGTCTTTGCACCCATACCCCCTTTGCCGATTACACCCTTGATGTGGAAATGCTTCATCACATCAGCCTGATACGGTTCTTCGCGTATGGATGTGGTCGGCCCCGCCGCGACAAATTTATATTGCTTTGTATCGATTCCCGAAACGACGGGTCCACAGTGATACAGCACACCTTGATCAAGATATTTCTTGATATCCTCATATATCTGCAGATCATCACCCTGCGGTTCACGCGTCTTTTTGATGAACGTCTCGCTCAGCCACTTATGGACCGCGTCGCGCCCCGTGATCATGACTCCGCTCAGTTCAACGGGTTCCCCCACATGCAAACTGCGGATGGTTTCATCGCTGATGGGTATAGTTATTTCGCGCATGTTTCTTTCCTTTTTCAACAGGACACTTGCACCGTACTGCCTTCAGAGCAGTGCAGGTGAGGACACAACGGCCACAAAGGTTTTTAAATCAATCCTTCGTGCACTTCGTGTCCTTAGTGTTCAATCATAAATAACTTCATCACCTTGCACCGTCATCTTGCGGCGGCGATATGCCCAGCACATGTAAGAAACAGACACAAAATAAGACGCAGGCAAACGGTGCATACCTGTTATCTTTGTATCCAAAACGGTCGTCTGACCGCCGAAGCCCATGGGACCAATCCCCATCTCGTTGGCTTCTTTTGTAAGTCGCTCTTCCAACTCAGCGATCTTCGGGTCTTCATTGCGCGTGCCCATCTCGCTAAACAACACTTCTTTTGATTTTATATAGGAGGAACCGCGGTCACCGCCAATGGACACGCCCAAAATTCCGGGCGCGCATCCTTTTCCCTGTGCCTTTTGCACCGCGTCCAAGACTACCTTGCGAACCCCCGCCAGGTCGCGCCCCGCGCCCAATTTATTATCTGGCAACGAATATTGCGCGCCGACATTCTCACATCCGCCACCTTTGAGCATCAGTTCAATGACTATAGGCTGGTCGGCATCCACCTCTTCAAAATGGATATAAGGGAAGTCGTCTCCGCCTAGATTGTTTCCCGTGTTCTTATCGTAGATCGCATCCACGGCATTCGGTCGCATATAGGACCGTTTGGTCGCTTCCGCCATCGCAGCGCGGACCTGCTCCCGCAGTTTTCGCGTGCTCATCCCCTCAGGATAATGGATGTAAAAGATCGGCGTGCCCGTATCCTGACAGATCGGCGTGGAATTGGCGCGCGAGAGCTCGATGTTCTTTAGGATGGTCTCCAGCGCGCCGCGCGCCGCCGAGCCTGGCTCTTCCTTTTCAATTGATGGCCGCAATCGTTCCTCCACATCCTTTGGCAGGCTGGACGATGTGCGACGAATTAGCTCTAGGATTTCGTTGGTTATGTCACGCATGACGCCTCCAATCCAGCCTTTATGATACACCAATTCAAACAAGAAATAGATTAAAGCTTCTTTGCCTTCGGTCGGGGATTCAACAAATATGGTCAAAGTGCGGTGAAAATGAGTTGAAGACCTCTTGAGGCCAAGTGCTGAAACGGTGCCGAGCATGGTTGGGTTGTGAAGGCTCTTAGCACTAACCACACTTCCCCCAAAACTTATCGGTTATAATCCCCAACGCCCGCCCCCGTAGCTCAATGGACAGAGTAACAGACTTCGAATCTTAGGCGGGCAAAATTTCTATGCCTATATATGGATAAAATCATCGCCTACAAAATATTAGAGCCAAATATGGGGGGGGGCGTTTTTAAAGTACTACTGCTTGACTACTGCTTATGTAGCAAAAAAATAGACAGCCTGTGCATCTAATTGGCACAGGCTGTCTTATATTTCCAACTGTTCGCATCGCTCTTGTTCGTAGCTTTTCTTATTCTCAATGTTCATAGTATAAACCCGAAAGATCACTGGTATTCATCGTACTGCCAGGTCGGTTAAAAATAGTTTGGTTCTAAACCACCAGGGCATAGAAAGAATAAAGCGTGGGGTTATTGGCTAGAAAAACACAAGGTTACAGAAGCTGAGATTGAAGCAACGTGGAGGCGTGGGGTGTACGCGCTTAGAGGTACATACACTCTGAATGATTGCCTATCTGACTGACTTCGGGGTCTCATCCTTAATGGAATAATCGGTATTGTCCCTCATCCTTCTTGATGAGGTAGTCAAGTTTTGAGTGATTAGCGTATCCTTGAAGGCAATAGTTATGCCAATCGAGGATACAGAAATGGACTGGAACACGCTCTATTGCCCAAATAAAGGTTGTCAATATTACTTGGATTCAACTGTGAAGTGCAACAGACTGATCGAAGAATACTTCAAAAGGCGACTTGAAGTCAAGGCATTTTCTAGGACGATGATTGAGCCTGTCTACAGCAACCTTGGTTT
>DATEDD010000039.1:0-5018 GCA_035286565.1 Anaerolineales bacterium | reverse complement strand
AATGAATTCCCCGCCAAAATAGATGGATTCCGCTACACCCCGCAAACTTATATGGATGTCCTGCGCCGCACAACCCCGCCGCACATGCCACAGGAAGTCAATTACCACGCCATCCTCAGCAAATACAATATCCTGCAGCGTGTGGCACGAAATGAAATAGACGAAGTGTGGCTCTTTGGTTTCCCCCATGCGGGTTTTTACGAATCGGTCATGGGCGGGCCGGGTGCATTTTGGTGTAACGCGCTTCCATTGAATAATACATCCGCCAGCAAACGCCGCTTTGTCATGATGGGATTTTCCTACGAAAGACACATCGGTGAAATGGGGGAGGCTTTTGGCCACCGCGCAGAATCGATCATGGAAAAGACCTTTAGTAAATTACCCGCCCAGGCAAATTTATGGAAACGCTTCACGCAATATGACAAGATCGCGCCGGGCAGAGCCGCCTGCGGCAACATCCACTTTGCGCCCAACAGCCAGAGGGATTACGATTGGAACAATACCACCCCTGTCAATAGTGAATGCTACGACTGGTTATTGAACTTCCCAAATTTTAAAGGAGATGTACGTGTTGTCGGTCCTTCCGAATGGGGAAATGGCGACACCCGCGCACATCATAAGTGGTGGTTCAACCATTTCCCACGCGTGGCAGGACGCAAAAACGGGATACACAACAACTGGTGGCAGTATGTTGTAGCCCCTCAGCAAGTGATCGTATAAATAGTCGAGCAATTATTTTGGATGCCAGGTTTGATACAGACTTAAATTACCGCCCTCGCCATCGGATAAAAAGGAATCGCTCACGCGCATCCCGACCTGCCCAGCCAGCGCAAGCAGTTCCTCCACTGACAAATGGTGGACGTAACGCAAGCCTTCCCCCCCACTGCGCCAATCGAGCAAATAATCCCCTTCGTCCACGTCGCTATTCGATAGACCAATCTTGGCCCAGGGTTGGATCCTGGCTTTTAATTTTTCACTGTTCAAAAACTGCCAGTTGGACAAAATAAACTTTCCATTCGGTTTCAATAATTTCTGCACGGTTCGCAAAATATCCAAACGAATTTCATGGGATGGAATATGGTGCAAGGTAGCGAACATCGTGATCACTGACCACTCACCCACTGCTGATACCTGATTACTGACGACTGACAAATGCGAAAGGTCTACCTCGCGGAAAACAACCCCGGGCGTGGATTCTGCATCCCGAAGCAGAGGCAGGCTAAAGTCTGCGCCGAGAAGCGTCTGCTTGTGACCACGTCTGCTGATCTCGCGCAGGAAATACCCATTGCCGCAACCTAAATCCAAAACGGATTCATCCTGCTTAATTGAATTGAGTATTTTTTTCACGCCGGGTTGCAAACGCTGGCGCGTGGCTGAAAACTCGTTGCCAAAGTGGTCATAAAATTCGCGGTTGATGGCAAGCAGTTGATCTACGATGGTTAAATTCATAAAAGTATTATACCCATTCGGGCACTATGTAACGGTATAATTCCGGCATATAAATTATGGAAATCTCTGAACGAAGACTACGTTGGAAAAAATTTAACGTACTCTCCCCGCAAAAACTAACGCTGGCTCATCAAGTGTTGGATGAAATCCGCGAAGGGACGGATGTGATGCGCGCACTGCGTACTCATCCGCTGGACGCGAAGCGTGGCGGAGGCTATCTGACGAAAGCCGCGCTGGTGGCCGCTTACAAACAAATGGTGGCGGCGGGCACTCTTGAACCTGACGGGGTTTTGCTTGAAAGTATCCGCATGAAACCCATGCGGACTCTCTCCGGCGTGACAACGGTTACCGTTTTGACGAAGCCGTATCCATGCCCTGGCAAGTGTATCTTCTGCCCCACCGATGTACGCATGCCCAAGAGTTATCTACCTGATGAACCTGGCGCCATGCGTGCGCTTGAACACCAATTTGATCCATACGAGCAAGTGCACGCGCGGATTCGCGCGCTCGAAAATTTAGGACACCCAACCGATAAGATCGAATTACTGATCCTGGGCGGCACTTGGTCATCTTACAAACGGGATTATCAGGAGTGGTTCGTCAAACGTTGTTTTGACGCAATGAACGCCCTCACCCCAACCCCTCTCCCGATGGGAGAGGGACAAATAGTTGAGGGGGAACTTGCAAAAGCACAGGCAATCAATGAGACCGCGACTCATCGAAATGTGGGACTCGTGATCGAAACCCGTCCCGATGAAATTAATCCGGACGAACTGCGCTGGCTGCGTCATCTCGGTGTGACCAAAGTACAGATGGGCGCGCAAAGTTTTGACGATCATATTTTGGAGATCAACAAACGCGGACATGCTGTGGAATGCACACGCAAAGCCACAGCCTTACTTCGCGCGGCAGGCTTCAAGATCGTTTTGCATTGGATGCCGAATCTTTTGGGGGCAACCCCCGCATTAGACCGCAAAGATTTTGCAAATTTTTGGCAGGATTTCTGTCCTGATGAAATAAAAATTTATCCGAATCAATTACTTGCGAATGCTGAACTCTATGAATACTGGCAGCGCGGCGAATTTCATCCATATACAACTGAAGAATTGGTGCAACTTATCGCGGATATCAAACCAAGCATTCCGCGCTATTGCCGTGTCAACCGCGTGATTCGTGACATTCCGGGCAACAACGTGGTTGAAGGAAATACGCGCACAAGTCTGCGGCAGGATATTCAAAGTGAGATGAAAAAGCGCGGCACACACTGTCAATGCATCCGCTGTCGTGAAGTGCGCGGCAAAACCGTCCAGTCGGAAACCTTGCGCCTGGATGACCTCACCTATCAGGCAGGTACAGCCGAGGAACATTTCATCTCCTTCGTCACACCCGATGACGGACTCGCGGGTTTTATGCGCTTGTCATTGCCCGCAAAAGATGCGCCACTGACTGGCATGTCTGATCTCGATCGTGCGGCGCTCATCCGCGAGGTGCATGTCTACGGACAATCTCTCGCAGTCGGCGACCGCAAGCAACAAACTGGCGCCGCCCAGCATCTGGGGCTTGGCACGCATCTGCTCGAAGAAGCGGAAGCCATCGCGCGCAAAAATGGTTTTGAAAAACTCGCTGTTATTTCGGCCATTGGAACCAGACACTACTATTTGGATCGCGGCTTTGAACGTGGTGAATATTATTTGGTGAAGAAAATCGGCTAAACACGAAGGGGTGAATCTCAATGCCGCTTCGCTGCTCACCGTGTCGAAACAGATGACATCATTGCAACAACATCCGCCTATGGGACTACGTCACAGAGAAACATCCTCCCTATTTGGAATATCAGAAGATGACGGAGAGAAAAATTCCGATTGTCATGTTTCAGCCTATTGATTAATTGCAAAACTCGGAGCATTATCAAATCCTCAAGTTCTTGTTTTCAGAATTAGGTATAATCAAATTATGGCACACGCAGTTTTACGCACACAAAAGGCTGTCAAGACAAAGATTCGCCTGCCGCGTACTGTGAAAACAACCCTGGCTAATTTCCAGAATCGCGCGCTAGGCTTATTCCCCGATGCAATTAGTCGAATTGTGTTGTATGGTTCATACGCGCGTGGACAAGCGACTCCCGAATCAGATTTGGATGTACTGGTTGTCCTTCGCAAAGATAAACAGCCTGTAAACTCCTATATCGGCGGACCTGGAGATGTACCCTGGAAGAAATTGATTGACGCTGCTATTGACTCAATGGTCAATAAGGGTCCTTTCGTTTCTGTTCTTGTTATTGGGGAGGATGTCTTCCAATCCGGATTTTCAATTTCACAAGCCGCGCGCGAGGAGGGATTGGTATTGTGGACAGCCCAGCAGACATGAACTCACCAGCCACATGGCTGGAATTGGCTGAGAGCAAGCTCGATCATGCGCGTCGCATATTTGAAATTGGTTTGTTCGACGACGCAATATCCCGCGCATACTACGCAATGTTTTATGCAGCAAAAGGGGCCTTACTTGCCGAAGGCGAAGACCTACGCCGACATTCTTCTGCTGTCACAAAATTCCGCGAACTTTTTGTTGTTACCGGTCGCATAGACGCGGAGTATCTACGTTATTTAGGGCGCGCCCAATCCGCTCGTGAAAGAAGCGATTACGCGCCATTTGTTCCTCCCAGCAAAGAAGGGACAGAGGAAATATTGAATACGGCTGGATCGTTTATCAAGAAAATCAAAGAGATTTTAGGGTGAAGTAAAGGGCCGGACGATCACGTTAAATGCGTTGTTTGTCGAGGGACTGGAGTATTAACCCACCTGTGGGGCTACGTCACAAAGAAACTACCACCTTATTTGGATTATCAAAAAATGACGAAAAGAAAAATCCCGATCGTGGTTTTTGAACCGAGAGGTTAATCGGAACTCGAAGAAATTTTGCGTAACAAATCACCAAGTTCATATTTTGACTTAAGATTCATTATGATAAAATACCGCCACTAAACAAAGGACGCTTGGGGGAGCATGAGCCTTTGCAAACTTATTTATTTCGGAGAACAATCTATGCCACGCAGAAGTCTCTCTCGTCTATACAAAGACGAGTTCTCAAACTATTCACTTGCCAGATTCCAACAGGACTTACTTGCAGGGCTAACAGTCGCCGCGGTTGCTCTTCCCCTCGCGCTTGCATTCGGAGTCGCATCAGGCGCATCTGCTGCGGCAGGTTTGGTCACTGCCATTCTCGCGGGCCTCATCATGGGCTTGCTTGGCGGCGCGCCCTATCAGATCTCAGGTCCAACAGGCGCGATGTCTGCGGTGTTGATCGTACTCGTGACGCGTTACGGTCTCGAAGGCATCTGGGTCGCGGGCTTGCTCTCAGGCGCGCTCCTGCTCGTCATCGGTCTCATGCGCCTCGGTCGCTTCATCGCCTTCATCCCCGCGCCCGTCATCAGCGGCTTCACCTCGGGCATCGCTCTCATCATCTTCATCGGTCAAATTGACAATTTACTCGGCATCCAAACTCCCGTCACCGAAACCGCCGCGGGTAAATTCTTTGGATATTTCAACAGCGGATTCGCTCCCAATCTCCAA
>DATEDD010000038.1:0-2825 GCA_035286565.1 Anaerolineales bacterium | reverse complement strand
ATGAATAACCAGCCGCTGGTCTCGGTCATCATGATATTCCTCAATGCAGGGCGCTTTATCGAGGAGGCTGTCGAGAGTGTTTTTACTCAATCTTATGAGAACTGGGAATTACTCTTCGTTGATGATGGTTCAGTCGATAGGAGCACCTCCATCGCTCAGGCTTATGCCGATCGTTATCCACATAAAGTGCGGTATCTTGAGCATACCGGTCATCAGAATCGCGGCAAGTGTGCATCGCGGAATCTGGGCATAGGCAATACCCGGGGGGACTATATCGTATTCCTGGATGCGGATGATGTCTGGTTACCAGATAAGTTGAAAAGGCAAATAGCCATCCTCGAAACACAGCCAGAAGCAGTCATGCTTTATGGATTATCACTGTGGTGGTACAGTTGGACTGGGAATCCGGAAGACAGCCAGCGTGATTTTGTTCATGAGCTGGGTGTGCCGCCCGGTACATTAATCCAGCCGCCAACATTACTAACCCTTTTTTTCTTGTCCCAACAGGCAACAATCCCTGGCCCCTCAAACATCCTGGTCCGTCGTGAAATCTTGGAAAAGGTAGGCGGTTTCGAAGAGGTTTTTCAAGGCACGTATGATGTATATGAGGACCAAGCTTTTTACGCTAAAGTCTGTCTGACGGCACCGGTATTCGCATCGAATGAATGTTGGGATCGCTATCGCCAGCACCCAGATTCTAGTATGGCTCACCTGGAAAGAAATAACCAAGAAATCAAAACTCGCTTGTTCTTCCTGAATTGGCTGGCAAGGTATCTGGAGGAACATGAGTACAAAGACAGTGAAATATGGCGATCGCTCCACAAGCAGATCTGGCAGTATCGTTTCCCGGTTTTACGCAATATACTACACGGAAAACAACGGATGATTCGTTGGACAAATGAAGTATTGTTCACCATCGCCCGCAGGATGCTTCCTGTTACTTTGCGCCATCGGCTGTGGGCTTCCTGGCGCGGCCAGCCATACATTCCCCCGGTAGGCCGGGTGCGCATTGGCGATCTGCGGCGGCTGACCCCCTTGAGCCGGGAGTTTGGATTCGACCGTGGACAGCCGATCGACCGCTCCTATATCGAAAAATTTCTTGCAGGCCAGCAACAGGATATCAAAGGGCATGTCTTGGAGATCCTGGAGCCACTCTATACGCGCCAGTTTGGCGGCGAGCGCGTGTTGAAGACGGACGTGCTGCATGTGGAGCCGGGTCATCCGGGAACTACGATTGTTGCAGACCTGGTATCTGCGGATCACATACCTTCAGATACCTTTGATTGCATCATCCTGACCCAGACGCTCCAATTTATCTATGATATACGGGCAGCACTACTCACGCTCTACCGCATTCTAAAGCCGGGCGGCGTGCTGCTGGCGACTATCCCTGGCCTCAGCCCGATTAGCCGCTACGATATGGAAAGATGGGGGCATTACTGGGGATTTACAAGCCTTTCAGCACAGCGGTTGTTCGAAGAGGTGTTTCCAGCAGACCATGTTAAGATACAAGTATATGGGAATGTGCTGACTGCGACCGCGTTCCTTTATGGCATGGTCACTGAGGAGCTAACGCAGCAGGAGTTCGAGCATTTTGATCCTGATTATGAGGTCATCATTGCAGTCAGGGCTATGAAACCTGGTGTGTAATTGGAGATGAGAATAGCTTATATTATCTCGGCCTACAAATATCCCGAACTGCTCATCCGTCTTATCACGCGACTGCATTCGGATTCTGCCAGTTTTTTCGTGCATGTCGATAAAAAGACGCCGCTCGATGTTTACGCGCAAATGGTAAATGGCACAAAACACCTGTCGAATGTCTTTTTCCTAAAGCGCCATCGTTGTTATTGGGGAGATTTTGGGCATGTGCGGGCAACGATTGAAGGCATAAACGAAATTATCAATAGGGACACCCCATTTGATTATGCCGTCTTATTGACTGGCCAGGATTATCCGATCAAAACCAACGAACATCTTCAAACATTCTTCCGCCAGAGCAAAGGGAAATCGTTTATGGATTATTTTCCCCTGCCGAGCGACAATTGGGAAGGTGGCGGAATGCAAAGGTTGGAACTGTGGCATGTGCGATTATCCAACCACCATTATGCGTTCCCCAAAAACAGCAATTTATTGATCAAGCGTAAATTTCCCAAAGGATTCCAACCTTTCGGTGGTTCTTCATATTGGAGTCTGTCGAGAGCATGCATAGCCTACCTTTACGAGTTCATCAAAACAAACCGCAGGTTCATAAATTATTTTAAATATGTGGATGTCCCCGATGAGCTAGTGTTCCAAACCATCCTTCTTAACTCGCCATTTGCAGAAAGCATCGTGAATGATGATTTGAGGTACATTGAGTGGAAAGAATGGGACGCTGGCAGCCCTGCGGTTCTGGATAAGTATGATTTTGACAGACTGACACGTTCTTCGAAATTATTTGCCAGAAAGTTTGATCTGAATGTGGATGCTGAAGTGCTGGATCTGATAGATCAAGCGATAAAGTGATGTATGACGCCCACTACTCGACGTATGCGGCTATTCCTCTTTGAACCAATAGCCTTTCCTGGAACAGGCTCTCGAAGTTCGTTTGTCGGAAGATTAATACGTACTCCGACTCTCGCCATCAGTGTAGTCAGTTGTGTGTGGTTGTTGTTAGTTCTTTTCGTCAACCCTGTCGGTAAGTTTCCACTGAATGATGATTGGTCTTATGCCCGCGCTGTACAATCCTTGGTCGAACATGGCCATTTAGAATTGACCGGTTTCACCTCAATGCCGTTGATTGCTCAGGCATTGTGGGGCGCACTGTTTTGTCTTCCCTTTGG
>DATEDD010000037.1:0-2869 GCA_035286565.1 Anaerolineales bacterium | reverse complement strand
TACAACGGCGTTTGCGCCTTCGATTTTCACCCCCACTTTTTCGAGCAAATAAATACAACCATACGGTGTGCACGGTACAAACAGCGGCTCACGTCCCTTTTGAGCCAAACGACCAATATTTAACGGGGAGAAACCATCCACGTCTTTTTCGATGCTGATTAATTGAAGCACGCGTTCTTCATTCAGATGATCGGGCAGGGGCAATTGAACGAGAATGCCATTTACGGATTTATCCGAATTCAAACTTATGATGACCTTTTCCAGGTCTGCCTGTGAAATATCCGCCGGCAGGTGATGGCCGATCGAACCCATGCCTAACTCCTCGCAAGCCTTGCCTTTTGCCCTGACATAGGTCGCCGAATCCACGCGCTCCCCCACCAGCACGGCCGCAAGCGTTGGCTTGGATTTACCGGACGCCACGCGTTTCGCCACTTTCGCCGCAACTTCGTCACGCACCTGCTGGGCGATCAACTTACCGTCAATTAATTGCGCTGTCATGTTTTACTCCTTTTCACGATGGATTTATGCACAAAAATTATACATTTAGTCCCCCGTTTCAAATAGTGACATTCATCTTGCGATTTACGATTTGTGATTTAGGATGTCGGGCGAGGTGTTCGGGCAACGGCGCGTCCTTACGGTTGCAACACAACGAAATTATCGAACACAATATCCGCGCCGGCCGCGACAAATGTGCCTGCCAAAATGCCGACATCCCCGTTTGTCAAAGTAAAGTCTTGTGTCTGCGTAATCTGATACCCATTTACGTAAAACGTGAGGGTATTCCCTGTACAATCAGCGCGCAGGTGATTAACAGCAAGTCCTTGCTTAATATTTGAAGAAGGCTGCATTTCGCTCTGGCCCAGCAAAACAGCTTGCCCGCCTGAATAGAGCCCCATACCGTAATAACCGTCGCTTGAAATGATGAAGAAATAATAATCACTGCCATTAAATCGGCAGATCAAACCGATGCGGTTCTCATCCGGTCCCGCCAGCTTGCCAGTATCCACTTCCATGCGCACATCTGAAAAATTCTGTTGCGGAGTAGACCAAAAATTTGTTTGCGATGATTTGACAAGAATGCGGTATCCGCCCGCGTCATAATCCATGACGCCTTCATCCGCCAGCATACGATCCCAGCCTGAAACGGGATCCGAAAAATCGTCCTGAAAGAGCACGGTTCCTGTTTCAGCAACGGACATCTTTGTAGTCGGGATGAGGGTCGAGGTGGAACAAGCAAGTGCAAGAACAAGCGATAACAAACCAGATATTTTAATATGCTTCATGGGTGTGATTTTATCACGATGAGTTATGGAAAATACTGTTCCAACAATTGTTCTGCTGTCAGGCGATATATGCCAGATTGGTCCGCATCGCGCACGTAAGTCAAAATATTATATGCAGCGCTTCGGTTACCTTGCGCCAGATGCGTCATTGCAAGATGGATGTGCGCAGGGTAATGATCCGGGAAACGCACAATCACATCTGCCAGGGTTTGCTCGGCGCTGGCATATCTGCCAGAAGAGAGATAAGACCAACCTAACACATCCAATGCGAAAGGATCGTCCGGCGCAAGCCTGACTGCCTGTTGTGCGGCGGGCAACCCCACAGCCTCCACTTGCACACCGTTCTCAGCGCAAAAAACTGCCAACAATCGCCAGTATGTTGATTCATTTGGCGCGAGCTCCGTTGCGCGTTGATAAGCCGTCAACGCGGCGGCGAGATCGCCAAGTTTGAAATAGGCATCGCCAATAGATGCCTGCCAGGCGGGGTTCGTTGGATCGTTTCTTGCGGCGATCAAATACTCCACCAGCATCTGATCGTATTTTTCCTGACGATTCCAATGCAATGCGCGCAAAGCCCGAACGATGGCAGAGGTATGATCCAGGGACAATGCGCGATCAAGTTCCACGCTTCCATCCTGACCGCTTTGCTGTTTCGCTTCGCCGAACCATGCCCACGCCTCGGCATTTTCAGCGTTAAATTGAGTCGCTTTCTCGAAGGCCGCAATGGACAAGTCCCATTCCTGCACAAGACCGAGAGCGCGTCCAATCGTCAGCATCTGCTGTGAAGGATCGGGTTCAATGGCTGATAGATTCAAGGCGGCGCGCAATGTCTGCACGGCAGAGTCAACTTCGGGATTAAGAGAGGAGGCGATCATCAATTCAGAAAGCGCTTGTTCTGGATCAAGAATTGTCAGCAACAGACCGAGTCGGTAGTGGGCGTTGGCATTGCTTGGATCAAGTCGAAGTTGATTCTTGAGCGCATCACATTCAGCCAGCCAGTCTTTTTGTTCGCGATAAATATAGGCAAGCCCTGCATATAAATACGCCGTATCATGGAATTGCAAGCCTTGTTGATACACACGCAGGGCAGAGGTAAGGTCGTTTATGCTGATGTAAGAATGCCCCATCGCAATCCAGCCTTGCTCGGTGAGTTTGGGCGCATGGTTTAGAAAGTTGATCGCGTCAGAATAATTCCCGCCGGCATAGGCAGAGATACCGGCCTTTTCCAAAAGGTCACCTCGCCAAGGCAAGAGAAGGGCGGCGTATTGATACTGTTGTGACGCGCTTAAATAATTTTGCGCAGCAAATTCGGTTTCTGCGCGATCAATAGCGGAATAACCCGTAAGTAAAATGGGAAGCAAGACCGCCGCAAGCAGTGCCATAACGACAAGGGGGTAAATCCATTTTTTGTTGTACATCGCAAAAGCAATTATACGTGCATGTGCCATATTTTTTGAACTGGCAGTATAATTATGCTTGCATGAACGCATTTACCACTTTAATTTTTACCCAACTCACCGTCCCACCGGGGGATTTGATTTACTATATTGTGCTGGTGTTTGCGGTCGCAAGCGCTCTTCAAT
>DATEDD010000036.1:0-9577 GCA_035286565.1 Anaerolineales bacterium | reverse complement strand
TTTAGGTCTAATTGATGGGTAAAGTGTAGAACAAAGTTTCTAGTCTGTCAAGCCCCTAAATAGGGATTTGTATAGACATCTTTACTGTGGAGCAGACTTGAAGACCGTATCCAGCCTATTTGACCTAAAAGCCGCCCGCCTCTCTCTCAAGGGGACAGTTGGTCTTGTCCCGACGATGGGATATTTACACGAGGGGCATTTTTCTCTCATCCGCCAGGCAAAAGCGGACTGCGAGCACGTGATCGTCACCATCTTCGTCAACCCGACGCAGTTTGGACCGAATGAAGACTTCTCGAATTATCCCCGGGATATTGAACATGACTTAAAACTCATCAACCCGCTAGGTGTGGATTTGGTCTGGAATCCCGCCCCTGAGATTATGTATCCGCCCGGCTACCAGACCTGGGTGGAGGTCGAAGCGCTGACTCGTCCGCTGGAAGGCGCGCTGAGACCCGGTCATTTCAGGGGCGTGACGACTGTCGTAGCGAAACTGTTCAACGCAACCCAGCCTGACAAAGCCTATTTCGGTCAAAAGGACGCACAACAAGCGGCAGTCATCCGCCAAATGACACGGGATTTGAATTTCCCAATTGAAATTGTGGTCTGCCCGACGGTACGCGAAGCGGATGGACTGGCTTTGTCGAGCCGCAATAAATATTTGGAAGGCGATGATCGCAAAGCCGCGACGATTTTGTTTCGCGCGTTGAGTGCGGCGAAGGATATATATGAGGCGGGTGAACGGAATGCAGAGAAGTTAAGAAGAAAGATGAAAGAAGTGCTTGAGAGTGAGCCGCGCGCACAAATGCAGTATGTTTCGTGTGCAGATTATGACACGCTCGAAGAGTTGGCTGTGATTAATGGTAAAGCCCTGCTATCAATGGCAGTATTTTTCGGCAAGACTAGGTTGATTGATAATTTTGTGTTGGAGTGAAATCATCAAATTGCTTTCATCTATGGGGCATAAAAACAAGCCGCATCCTCACAGACACGGCTTGCCCAATCTCTAGTCTCCAATTACTAATTACCAATTACCTTGCGGTCTCCTAATTCTCCAATCCACTAATTCTCTCAATCAAGTTTCCCCGTCACCATAGCCATCTTCACCTCACCAATGGCCTTTGTAATCTTAATATCACGCGGACACGCCTCGGTGCAGTTATACGCTGTGTGACAACGCGCCGTACCGTCTGTCTCGGCCAGGATGTGCAAACGCTCTGAGGCACCTTCATCGCGGCTATCGAAAATAAAGCGATGCGCGGTCACAATCGCAGCGGGACCGTAATAGTCACCGTTCGCCCAATACGACGGGCAGGAGGTGGTGCAAGCCGCGCATAAAATACACTTTGTTGTTTCATCGAAGCGCGCGCGGTCTTCAGGGCTTTGTAAACGTTCGCGTCCATCGGCGGGCAATGGGCTGTCGTTGATCAAATATGGAAGCATTTTTTTGTAGTTGTCAAAGAACGGCTCCATATCCACGATCAAATCTTTTTGAACCTTCAAGCCAAGCACGGGCTCAACTGTGATATTCGCGCCCACATCGCGCACCAAAGTTTTACACGCCAGATGATTGCGTCCATTAATGCGCATTGCATCCGAGCCACATATGCCGTGCGCGCACGAACGGCGGAATGCCAGCGAACCATCGGTTTTGCCTTTCACCAATTCAAGCACATCCAACACACGATCATTCTCGTCGCCTTCCACTATGTAAGTTTCATAATGTCCGCGTGTGTCTTTCTCGGGATCATAACGGAAGATCTTTACCGTAATTTCCATTAATTTATCTCCTCAGTATGTCGTTGCGAGGAGAGTGTTCTTCCCGACGAAGCAATCTCCCACACAACGAGGAGATTGCTTCGGGCAAAGAACAAGTGCGCCCTCGCAACGACATCATTTATATTAATAAACTCTTGCCTTGGGTTGATGTTTGGTAATGACCACTGGCTTATAACCGATCTCCAACTTGTCGTTTTTTTTCCATACCAATGTATGCTTCAACCAATTCTGATCATCGCGGTCGGGGAAATCTTCGCGCGAATGTCCGCCGCGAGACTCTTTGCGATTCAACGCGCTCAATGCAACCACTTCAGCAATATCGAGCAGGTTGCCAAATTCCCACGCGTTCAATAATTCGGTGTTGAAAATTTTTCCCGTGTCGCTCACGCCCACATCTTTGAATCGTTTCTTCAACTCGCGCACTTTTTCCAAAGCGGACTGCATGTCTTTTTCATTTCGATAAATGCCGACGTCTGCGAACATGACCTGCTTCATTTCATTGGACAGGTCGAACACGTTCTCTTTACCTGACCCTTTTCGCAGCGCATCAAACTCGGACCGTGAAGCTGATTCGGCGTTCTCGGGCAGTTTTTCAAACTCAACAGTTTTCGCGTACTCCGCCGCGCGCAAGCCTGCATGTTTACCAAAGACAACAATATCCAGCAGTGAATTTGTGCCAAGTCGATTCGCGCCATGCACAGAGACACATGCACATTCACCCGCCGCGAACAGACCTGGGAATAAGGTGTTCTTATCATCGATCACAACTTCGCCAAATTTATTTGTGGGAACGCCACCCATCGCATAATGTGCCGTCGGCTGGGTCGGCATCAATTGAGTCACAGGATCAACTCCCAGATACACGCGACAGAAATCCACAATGTCAGGAATCTTTTGCAGAACCGTATCACCAGTTATCAGCAGGGGGGAACCGTCTGGGTTTGTACGTCCATCCAATGCCGCAAATTTATTGACCGTCTCAGGACGAATATCCAAATAGACATAATTCTTGCCGTCAATGCCGCGACCTTCTTTGATCTCGGTATAGATCGCGCGGGAAACCACATCACGCGAAGCGAGGTCTTTTACAGTGGGCGCATACTTGGGCATGAAACGTTCGCCGCTGCCATTGATCAACACCGCGCCTTCGCCGCGCGCGCCTTCGGTGATGAGAATGCCGAGTTTATAAATGCCTGTCGGATGGAATTGGAAAAATTCCATATCCTCGAGCGGAATGCCGTGACGAAAAAGGATCGCAGGGCCATCACCCGTGTAAGCATAGGCATTGGATGTGACTTCAAAAATGCGTCCATATCCGCCCGTGGCAAAGATGACCGCCTTCGCGTGAATGGTGTGCAATTCGCCCGTTGTTAGTTCAACCGCTACAACGCCAGCGGCTTTCCCATTGACTATGATGAAATCAAGCACCTGATATTCATCAAAGAAATTAACTTTGTTCTTTAAGCACTGCTGATACAACGTTTGCAGGATCATGTGACCCGTGCGGTCTGCGGCATGCGCGGCTCTTCTGACAGGCTTGCCAGTTTCGTTGTTGGTGTGCCCGCCAAACGGTCGCTGTGAAATCTTGCCCTCGGGAGTGCGGTCAAATGGAAGCCCCATGTGTTCCAGTTCGAGCACCGCATCAATGGCTTCATTACACATGAACTCGATGGCATCCTGATCACCAAGATAATCCGACCCTTTGACCGTGTCGTACATGTGCCATTCGGGTTTGTCTTCTTCGTAGTTGCCCAGCGCGGCAGAGATACCGCCCTGTGCCGCGCCCGTATGGGAGCGCGTGGGATACATCTTGCTAATTACCGCAGTCTTCGCCATCTTGGATGCGTACAGTCCCGCCATGAGACCTGCACCGCCACCGCCGACAACGACCACATCAAATTGATGAACTTTTGCCATGAATTACTCCTGAATATAAAAGCAGTGACCACAGACCAATGACAATGGACGATGGTCCGTCGTCTGCCGTCCGTGATCGAATCTTTATGAAGTCAAAATAATATACAGACCGATGCCGCTCATTGCCAACATGAAAACAATGCTCAAGAGACGGGCAATCTGACGTCCTCGCGCGGTTACGATGTAATCGTCCGCGATGACAACCAAACCGTGTACACCGTGCGCCACTGCAAGCAGCAAAAGCGCGCTGGCCGTCAGCTTCCATAAATGTGCTATCCATGGGGCTAGGTCAGGAACATCTGTATTTTCCACATGAGTCACAGTGGGCATGAAAGCCCAACGCATTACATCTGCAAAATTCATTTGGGTGCGCGCACCCATGATCAACGCGCCGATCAGACCAAAGATGATCAAGACATACATGCCCAGCGCGGAGAGACGTGTAAAGAGCCACATCAATGTTTCAAAATTCATGCCGCGCTGTGAAAGGGATAAACTTCTGGGCTTGGCATCGCTCATTTTAGCCTCCCAACGCCGTGTTAATGATGACCAGCACGGAGATACCAAAAATGGGCAGGAAGACCGCCCACTCTATCCAAATGGCTTCACGATGATGTTCAAGCAATTTCGGCCACAGGTCAAGAATGGTGATTCGCAAGCCATTGATGGCGTGGAACAGCACGCAGAAGAAAATAAAAATTTGGAAAGCCCAGTTCTCATAAATGGCGTTGGCTAGCTTTCCGCCATCTCCACCCAAGAACGAAGCCAGGATATGTATGGTGATGAAGACCGCCATGCCGATTCCACCGATGCGGTGCAGGACAAACGTCAACATCGGACCTTGTCCTTTGTACCGCAGCCCTGTGGATAGGCTGACATTTCTTTTCAGGCCCATCTATGCCTCCTCAAAAAATCGAATTTATCATTATGGTTCTCATGACACGAGAGCCTATTTTACTCTTTTAACTTTGGAATCGCAAAATCCGTGGACATAATGGCAGTCTAAAAGGTGACAATCATCCTATGGATTTCAGTTCAGCTATCCTATAAAAAAGCGGACAAAGACCCTTATAATCCAATTCGGAGCGCGTGTTCTGAACTTATTACTCTTATCTTTATTCAGATTTGCAAACACGATAATTTTTCAGGAGGCATACATGTCTGGTTCAAATGAAATTTCCCGCCGTGACTTCATAAAAGTTACAACAGGAATCGTGGGCGGATTGATCGGGGTGGCGATCGGTTTACCATCCATTTCGTATTTGATAGACCCCGCCCTGCGCGAAGGTGGAAAGGACGCGTGGCTCTCGATCGGTAAATTTGAAGATATGCAAATCGGCACACCTTATCCGTTCTCGTTCACGCGTGTGCAGGTCAACGGCTGGGAGCGGACCTCAAGCTCGTTTGGCGGATACGCAATCCGCAAATCGGACGATGCAAAGGATATATTGATCCTTAACAGCCGCTGCACGCATCTTGCCTGCACTGTGAATTGGCACGCAGAATCAGACGCATTTCTCTGCCCTTGTCACGACGCGAGGTTCAGCAAAGACGGCAAAGTATTGGATGGTCCCCCGCCTCGTCCACTGGATGTTTACGATGAATTTCGCTTATCCGAAGATGGTCACATCGAAATCTTCTTCAAGGCAGGTTAACCATGTGGAAAAAAGTTTACGAATGGCTGGATGAACGTCTCGGCTTGAATGATATGTACACCAACCTGCTTGACCGCCCTGAACCAACAGGTAATTGGTGGAACACACTTGGCTCAGCCAGCATGTTCCTTTTTGTGATGCAGGGATTAACCGGCATCTTTCTCACCGTCTATTACACGCCCTCCCCTGACCATGCTTACGACTCTGTGCAATATATTATGGAAGGCGTGGCATTCGGCTGGTTGATCCGCGGCATTCATCACTGGGGCGCAACATTGATGGTGATCGTTGTCTTCATCCATCTCTTACGCGTATTTGTTACCGCTTCCTTCAAATTTCCACGCGAGCTGACGTGGCTGATCGGCATTGGTTTATTTCTGGCCACACTCGGCATGGGCTTCACAGGTTATCTACTCCCCTGGAATCAAAAAGCATATTGGGCCACAACGGTTGGCACACAGATTGCAGGCAGTGTGCCCTTCATCGGCGAATTCATCCTCAAGGTTTTGCGCGGCGGACCTGAACTAAGCGCCCTTACTTTACAGCGCTTCTTCTCCGCTCACATCTGGATGCTTCCAGCCGTGCTGGCAGGTTTGATGGGTATTCATCTATATTTGATCATCAAGCACGGCGAGTCACATTTCCCCACCAAAGAAGACTAAAAAACAGTACACGGATTTGACGGAGTTGCGCGGATTTCTTTTTTTGTTTTGTTGATTAATGGAGTAGGCGCTATGCATCAGTTTGGTACAGGACAAAAGCCGATATTTCAAGGTAAACACCCAGAATTGAGCGATAAGATTATCAAGATTTTCTATGAAGTTCATAACGAACTTGGTTATGGGTTTAGTGAAAAAATCTATTTAAAGGCTTTCAAGATTGCTTTGCAGGCAATCGGCTTAAAAGTGGATGACCGGGTTCCGATTAATGTTTATTTTCGCGGACAATTGATAAGCGAACTCTATGCTGATTTGATTGTGAGCGATTTGATTATGCTTGAGTTGAAATCCGTAAGCCAAATTATTGACGAACATGAGGCACAATTGCTTAACTATCTCAAGTCCACCAAAATTGAAGTGGGCTATGTGATGAATTTTGGGAAGTCAGCCACCTTCAAACGAAAAGTCTTTGACAATGATCGCAAAGGGTCACTGAACTGGACGAAAGAATAAAAAGAAAAATCCGTTCTTGTCCGTGAAATCAGTGTAATCCGTGTACAAAAAAATCAAACTCCGCATGGAGAAACCATGAACGACGAAACCAAAAAGAAAATCAATAAACGCTATGAAAGCGAATTAAATAAAGGTGAACGATTCTGGCCTGATAGCATCTTCAAAGACCTGGTTGTTTCACTTGGCATCTTTACCCTGCTGATCGTGCTCGCAACCTTTGTTGGCGTCTCTCCCGAAGCCAAAGCCGACCCGAGCGACACATCCTACATTCCGCGCCCCGAATGGTATTTCCTCTTCCTCTTTAAATTTCTCGCGCTCTATGGGCAGATCCCTATACTCGGCAAGATCGAGTGGATCGCCACAGTCGCCATCCCCGGTATTGCCATCGGCGTACTCACGCTCCTGCCCTTCATTGATAAATCCCCAAACCGTTATTACGGCAAACGCATCCTCCCGATCTCGATCATGGCGATCATGGTCACAGGCATTGTACTGCTCACGTTGCTGTCCGAAGTTCCAACCGTTTCAGAAGACGGCTCAAAATTATTAGGCATCTTGCAAGCGATTGCTGGACTTGTGATTCCAATCATCGCGATGATATTGTTGTTCCTCATGTCCTTCGTATTCAAGCAGACGACAACCCGCGTCATGGTCTGGACGACAAGCCTGGCTGCTGTTTCGATGATCCTTATCTCGGGGACGGTGCTTGCACTGCACCCCAAGCCTGTCGTCGAAAAGACTGAAGTCGCCACTACCTTGGTTGACCAGATTTTTGCAGGGCAAGACCTTTACTCCATCCACTGTGTCGAATGTCATGGCGATGATGGCAAGGTCGAAATTATCAAAGGTGTGGAAGGGTTGGAAGACAAGGAGATCTCGCCGATCAATAGTCGCGATATTTTGTACACCATCACCGACTCTGCCATGTACGAAGTCATCGCATACGGCCGTCCCAACGCGGGTATGACTCCCTTTGGCAAGGCCTACGGCGGCGAACTTACCAAAAGCGAAATTGATTATATTGTTGTGTTCATGCGCTACATGTGGGATGATCGCTTTGAAATTCCCGCCGAAGCGCTCAAGCCGTTATTCCCGCCTCTGGCAAAGGGGGAAGTCCCCTCTTATGAGGTTCACATCCAGCCGATCGTCAAACGCTATTGCATCTCCTGTCACCGTGAAGGTAAAACGAACAACAATTATCTGATGACTTCGTATGAGGAAATTCTCACCACAGGCGATAACGTTGCGAACAACATCATCGCTGGTGATGAGAATAGTTATTTCCTGCAGGTCATTCAGGAACACGAGATCATGAATCCAGAAAAACCCGATGAAGTACTCATCAATGTCATGCCGCCCAACCGTGCGCTCAAACCCAACATCGTGGATGTCTTCATCCGCTGGATCATGAACGGGATGCCGCTCACAGCAACAGATGCCGCCGCGCTTTTTGTGACGCCAACTCCTGAAGCAACCCCAACGCCGTAATGAAATAAATTATTCTAAACAATAAAGAGTTTAGCAATTTTCTGCTGAACTCTTTTTGTAAGTATTCGTAGGGCGGGTTTGCAACCCGCCCAAATTTGCATTCCCCAAAAATGTCAGGCTGCAAGCCTGACCTACTACGCCACCAAAAGAATAACCAAAGCGATCAAAGCAGGCAAAGCCTGAATATAAAATATCCTTTTGCTGACTGTGAAAGCGCCAAAGATTCCTGCAATGATCACACAGCTCAGGAAGAATATTTTCACCGAATTATCGCCTGCCAAGAGTCCCCAGATCAAACCCGCCGCGAGGAACCCGTTATACAACCCCTGATTTGCCGCCAATGTCTTCGACTGTGCCGCAAATTCCGCAGTGGTGTGGAATACATTGCGTCCAGTCGGCTTGTCCCACAGGAACATCTCAATCGTGAGAAAGCCAATGTGCAAAAGCGCCACGACACCAGTAATAATATTTACAATGATGTTCATTTTTTCTTCTTGTCGTTTCCGTCACACCTGCACTTGCGTGCTGGTGCAAGTGTTGCGAGGAGGGCGCTATTCCCGACGAAGCAATCCTCAACTATGTGAGGAAGATTGCTTCGCACACCTGCCCTGGCGGGCGGTGCCAGGGAAGTGCGCTCGCAATGACGTGAATAAAGTACTTAACATAATACATCAAAAAAAATAAAAGTCGGAACCAATTTGATCCCGACTTTTGATTCAAACAAAAAAACTTACTTCTTCTTGCTGGCTTTCTTTACAGGCTTCTTCCCTTTCGAGGACGATTTCGCAACGGTTTTCTTAACTACCTTCTTTGCCACAACTTTTTTCGGCGCGGCTTTCTTCACAACTGCTTTCTTCGCCACAACCTTCGACTTTTGACTCTTCGACGCACTCTGAGCGCCGCTTTCAACTTTCGGAGCAGGTGCAGTCTTATCCATCCAGTTGATGATCGCATCGCCGAACTCGGAGCATTTGATCTCCTTCGCGCCTTCCATCAAACGGGCGAAATCGTAAGTCACGGTCTTGGCGGCGACTGCGCCTTCCATGCCTTTCACGATCAAGTCCGCAGCTTCGCCCCAACCCATGTAGCGCAGCATCATCTCACCTGAGAGAATGACCGAGCCGGGATTGACCTTATCCAGGTCTGCATACTTCGGTGCGGTGCCGTGAGTCGCTTCAAAGATGGCGTGACCCGTTTCATAGTTAATGTTCGCGCCCGGAGCAATGCCAATACCACCAACCTGCGCGGCCAAAGCATCGGAGATGTAATCACCATTAAGATTCAAGGTGGCGATCACGTCGTAATCGCGCGGACGGATGAGTGAATTGCAGGCTCACATCAGCGATCGAGTCCTTGATCAACAGCATGGACTTCCACTTGCCGTTGCCGTGTGTGAACCATAGCTTCAAGGCTTCTTCCACTTCACCCTTGATGTCATTCTGCTGGGCAGGGCTCATCATGTCGAAACCGGGATCAATCATCTTGGCATTCTCTTCAACGCTCAGGTCGGGTCTGTATTCTTTATTTCCCAGGATCCACGTCTCGCGCTCGGTGACGATCTCATTGCGG
>DATEDD010000035.1:0-10010 GCA_035286565.1 Anaerolineales bacterium | reverse complement strand
CGCAGGTTCTGCGTCCCATCAAAGACATCTTTGACCCCGCCTTGTATCCGGACTTGTTAATTGGTCTTGAATCCCCGGATGACGCGGCTGTTTGGCGTTTAAGCGAAGACAAAGCCATTGTGGTCACGACAGATTTCTTTACACCGGTTGTGGATACGGCTTATGAATATGGCGCGATTGCCGCGGCAAACAGTCTCTCGGATGTATACGCAATGGGCGGAGTGCCTTTCCTTGCGTTGAACATCGCGGCTTTGCCAGATAACCTACCCACGGAAATTTCCACCGAAATATTACGTGGCGGAGCTGAGAAAGCGCGCGAGGCTGGAGTTGTCATCGCAGGCGGACATACTGTCAAAGACAAAGAGCCGAAATACGGTTTGGTTGTGATCGGATTTGTTGATCCGCGCAAGATGATCAGCAAAGGCGGTTTGAAACTCGGCGATGTGCTTGTGCTTACAAAACCTCTCGGATTCGGTGTCACAACAACTGCCCTCAAGCAAGAGAAAGCATCGGCGAGCGATGTAAGAGAAGCCATTGAATGGATGTCTCGTTTGAATAAGACCGCCGCTGAATTGGCTGTGGAATTTGGCGTGCGCGGCGGAACGGATGTTACCGGTTTTGGCTTGCTCGGTCATGGCGTGGAAATGGCGGAAGCCTCTGGTGTTTTGTTATACTTCGAAAATTCAAAACTTCCTTTTTTAAGCGGAGCGCGTGGATATGCTGAAAAAGGAATTTTCCCTGGCGGCGCGTTCGACAATAAGGGATATTTTGAAAAGCATGTAAAATTTGACGAGAAGTTGGATGAGCCAGCCCAAATGCTGTTATTTGATCCACAAACCAGCGGTGGACTCCTGCTCGGCGTGCCGCGCGAAAAATTGAAAGCATTCGAGACTCGCGCAAAGGAATTAAGTCAACCTGTTTGGGTGGTTGGTGAAGTCCGCGCGGGGCATGGGATTGAGGCTCGGTCATAATGTTCCGCATTGGAATATTTGAGCTGGGACTTACCTGTGGCTTGCTTTTTATCATAATCCTTGTCCCGATCATCGTTACGCGATATCATGCGCGCATGGATCAGCGATTAAAGAATATTGAAAACAAGATTGATAAGATTAAGGAATAATCATGTGGGACACCCTTGATCATCCGTGGCAAGCGGCGCTCGAAATGGCATGGGAGGCGTATTGCGCCGGCACCATCCCGATTGGCGCAGTGGTAGCAGATGCTGATGGCAGGATTGTTGCACGTGGTCGCAACCGCATCCTTGACAAATCCGCCCCCGACGGGCAGGTTTACGACGACATGCTGGCACATGCTGAGATCAACGCATTGCTGACCTTGAACATAGATCAGGAAAGCCGTCATCATTCGGCTCTGTATACAACGATGGAACCATGTCCATTGTGCATGGGCGCGCTTTATATGTCCAGCGTGCGGGCGCTTCACTTTGCGGCGCGCGATCCATATGCGGGAAGTGTCAACCTTTTAGGTACGACACCCTATCTCCGCCGAAAACCAATCCGTGTAGTTACGCCTTTTGACCATACCCTTGAAGCCAGCCTGATCGCTATCATGGTGGAGACGGAACTAACCTTGCGCGGAGAAACTGTGATCACAAGTCACTTTTTCGATGAGTGGCGCACGATGTCTCCCAAAGCTGTGGAATTTGGGATCGCACTTTATCGGTCAAACGAGCTTCGCAAAAGACAAAAAGAAGGTTTATCCGCACAAGATGCCTTCAATTGGCTCATACATCAGGTACAATAAGAGAAAGAGAAAAAGTCTACAAAAATCATGTCTGAAATTCCCATAGAAACCAAAATTAGTGGCGGTTTGATCGCCATAGCCATTTTGTTGTCGTTGAACGGCGTGCTGGCCATGACGGAAACCGCCCTGCCATCTGTAAGAAAATCAAGACTGCAAATCCAGCATAGCAAAGGGGATGATCGCGCGGGTATCGTTCTCAGACTTTCTGAGAAACCAAATCAATTCCACTCTGTCATTCAAATTGGCATCACATCCATAGACCTGCTCATCGGTGCACTGAGAGCCGCAACGCGGGGCGTTTGGAATAAGAGACGGATAAAAGCTATCCGTCAGGAAGAGTTAGGATGAGTTCCTGGAACGAGATTCTGGTTATTGCAATATTGATTTTAGTTAATGGTATTCTGGCAATGTCAGAAGCGGCGCTTGTAGCTTCCCGAAAGGCACGGCTTCAAAATCGTGTCAATGAGGGTGACAAGGCATCGCTTGCAGCCCTAAAACTGATCGAAAGACCAAACGTTTTCCTGTCAACCATACAGATCGGCATAACATTGATTGGCGTGCTTGCAGGCGCGCTCGGCGGCGCAACATTAGCTGAAACACTTGCTGTGACATTGGCGAAAATCCCTGTGGTCAGTGAGTACAGCGAATCGCTTGCGCTGGGCACAGTTGTAGTAGTGATCACCATTCTTTCCTTGTGGTTGGGGGAATTGGTTCCAAAGCGATTGGGCTTGCACAGCCCGGAGCAGATCGCGCGTGTTGTTGCCGGCCCAATGCTATTGATATCACGAATATTCTCGCCGTTTATCAGTTTAATGAGCTGGGCGACAGACTTGGTAATACGCCTGATCGGTGTGGAGCCTTCCCTTGAACCGCCCATTACAGAAGAAGAATTACAGGTATTGATCGATCAAGGCACGCAGGCAGGCGTCTTCGAAGAATCGGAACAGGATATGGTGGAGGGGATATTCAGCCTTGGCGACTCGCGCGTATATTCATTGATGACCCCCCGCACAGAACTTGTCTGGTTGGATGTAACGGACTCGATAGAGGAGATCAGGCAAAAAATAGCCGATTGCCCATACTCACGTTTTCCTGTCAGGCAGGATTCCCTCGACACAATCATTGGAATCGTAAAATCACGCGACTTATTGGTTGAAAGTTTATCAGGCAAAGCGATTGACTTAAAAGTTTTGCTCAAGCCAGCGTTTTTTATTCCTGAAACCATGTTCGCATCTCGCGCTCTGGAACTCTTTAAAGAAAAGAATACGGAACTGCTCCTGGTTGTAGATGAATTTGGGGGCTTGCAAGGCTTGCTTACAATCAACGATATTTTGGAAGAGATCGTCGGCGCCATGGAATTTGAGGAACCACAAGCCACCCTAAGACAAGACGGCTCCTGGCTCTTGGATGGCATGTTGGAAGCGGATGAATTCAAGGAGATATTTAATTTCACCGCGCTTCCCCATGAAGAAGAATATGAAACCTTAAGCGGCTTCGTGATGACCTCGCTCGGACGTGTGCCCCAAGCCGCAGACCACTTTGAGTGGAACGGTTATCGCTTTGAAGTAATGGATATGGACGGCCGCCGCGTGGACAAGGTACTGGTCACCACCCTGTCAAAACCAGCTGCGACATAAACACATAGGACAATCATGACCGCTTTCCCGAATGTGAGCCAGCTCGGACATTACGTCGTCAATACACTCGAATGAATATGGTTGTCGTAGAGGGAAAATAAATTAACATCGAGTTACAGAATATAAATCAAGGTATAATCTTCGCCCGTATGACTCCAGAACCTACTTCCAGCAAAACAAAAGTTTGTCCCACCTGCGGAACTCGCTTAAGTGAGAATGCCCCGCGCTGTCTCGTATGTGGAGCAGAATTCGGCGCGCGCCTCGAACCGAAAGTTGTAAAGAAAGCAGAAAAATCGGTGCAGGCAAGCCGCATGCCAGAGATTCGCCTGAGTCTCCCTGCGGCTGTCGGCTTGCTGGCAATCGTCATCGTCATTGCCGCAGCCGTCACATTCTTTGCTGTGCCAAAAGATGAAGCCGCATTTTCAACAGTAGAAACAGCCACCCCAACAGAAACTCCAACGGCAACAATCCCTCCTACCGCAACTTTGCCTCCAACAGACATTCCCACCGCTACACTTCAGCCGCCCTTTGATTACATTGTTGCATTTGGCGATAATTCCTGTTCTCAAATAGCATTCAACTTTGGCATCTCGGTTCAAAGTATTATCATCTATAACAACCTGCCATCCACCTGCCCGATCAGCGTTGGACAAGCCCTCAAGATTCCCTACCCAACGCCGACCATCCCCCCACCACCGACCAATACCCCCTTGTCTGCGGATGCGACCCGTCAGGCCTGCGAAACTGTCCCAATCACAGTTCAGGAAAATGACACACTATCCAGCATCTCCTTGAACTACGCTGTACCCATGTCTGCCATCAAGGAATTCAACGGGTTGACGACAGACAATGTATTCACCGGACAGCCCCTAAACATACCCCTTTGCGCCCGCGCGCCAGACCCCAATAAACCCACGCCCACCGCGACGATTCCGCCTCCCTATCCTGCCCCGAACCTGCTCCTGCCTGCGGACGGCGCCGCCTTCACTTTGGCAAATGACGTGGTCACCTTGCAATGGGCATCTGTCGGGGCACTGCGCGATGGCGAAGCCTATCAAATTACAGTTGAAGATGTCACTGCGGATAAAACCCGCCGCATCACAGACTATGTGAGTGACACGAAATACATCGTGCCGACCTCCTTCCGCCCGAAGGATAATGTGGCCCACATTTTGCGCTGGTGGATTACCCCCGTTCGGCAGGCTGGAACAGACGATCAAGGATCGCCAATTTGGGTCAATTCTGGCGCGACGAGTGACAAACGCGTCTTTTCATGGGTCGGGGTAGCCGTCGCAGGCACACCCAACCCCTAGGTTCAGAACCGAAGCGTCTATCCTCCAACTCTCTGTCAAGAATCTGGCAGAGAGTTTTTTGAAGGCAGATATATTTGACCTCTTACACAAATATCGTAAGGGAGGCTTGCAACCCGCCAAAGCCTGTGCTTTCAAAAAGCGTCAGGCTGCAAGCCTTAGAGACTTTCGCAATATATCTATTTTTATTTCGTGTAAAACCTCTAAAAGAGAGATAAATCAATCATGGAGAAAAAACATATGATTAAAATACTTCTGAAAATCATCGCAATCTTGCTGATCCTCACGGGTGGAATTTTTCTGCTGCAGGGAATCAATCTTCTGCCGGGAACATTTATGCGCGGCAATCCGCAATGGGTCATCAACGGTGCGGTCACCATGCTGGTTGGAGCAGGGTTATTCTGGTTTGTGAACCGTAACAAATAATGACGGAATCGATCCAGATTGGCGACCAGGTCAAGATTTATCTTGATGCGAAGTTTGGGGAAAATGCAGGCTGGTATGAAGGTACAGTCTTCAGAATTGACCCATATTCCGAGCATCGCAGTTTCTATTGGGTCGAGTTAAACGCCGAGGCGCAAGCTATTTTGGGTACAAAACAAATATCAGTATTCAACCCAAAGAATATTCAAAAATAAGATGACAACATCTTCCGTAATTCAGTTGCTCGAAAAAGCCATCGCCTCGCGCCTGTCCTTGATGGACTCACAACATGAATCTGCCTTCCGCCTTTTTAACGGATTCACCGAAGGCTATCCCGATCTAGCATTGGATATTTACGGGCGCACGCTCGTCATTCACAACTACGCCGACGATCCAGCACAAAATCAAACCCTAATTCATGAAGTTACAAGCTATTTGCAAAACTCTCTAAATTGGCTGCACGCTGGAATACTAAAAGTACGCAACGGCAAAACACAAGAAGAGAAAAAGGGAAGTTTGGTCTTTGGTGATAAGCCAGACCGCAAAATAAAAGAGTACGGACTTTGGTACTCCATTAACCTGACCTTAAATCGCGACTCGAGTTTATATCTCGACACACGCATCCTCCGCAAGTGGATCATGGATCATCTAAAGGATAAATCCGTCTTGAATACCTTCGCGTATACGGGCAGTTTCGGAGTCGCCGCACTCAAAGGTGGAGCCAGCCGCGTAGTGCAAGTGGACCTAAACCGTGAGTTTCTCAATATCGCCAAAGAGTCTTATACCCTCAACGGCATCCCCATCCAAAAAGGAGATTTCATCTCCAGGGATTTCTTCGAGCAAGTGGGTAATATGAAACGGGAAAACAAACGCTTCGATTGTGTCATCATTGACCCGCCGTTTTATTCAACTACTTCCAAAGGAAAAGTGGATCAGGTGCATGACAGCGCGCGGCTGATCAACAAAGTGCGCCCGCTCATTAATGACGGCGGCATTCTGATTGCGATCAACAACGCGCTTTACGTCAGCGGGCAGACATACATCCAAACGCTCGAAGAACTTTGCAAAGATGGATATTTGAAAATCAAAGAATTAATCCCCGTGCCGGAAGATTTCACAGGCTACAACAAAGTCGGGTCGCCAATCACCGACCCAGGCCCATTCAATCACTCAACCAAAATCGCAGTGTTGGATGTCAGGAAAAAGTAGTTCTAAGGCCTCCATGAAGGTGCGTACCAATCATAATCAGTAGTTAAACCCGGGGCATTTAAAATCTTCTGTTCCAACGTGATGAGGTTGACCAAAAATAAATGACCACCTGAGATCGAAGTGGTTTCTTCAACCAGTAAATATCTTCCGCTTGGCGAAAAGATCAGTCGCCCAATCGTTGTGCCTTTGTAAACCAGTGATAGATTTTTCCCCGTACGGCTGACCACATACACCTGCGCGCCCGGTTCTGCGCTCGTAAAACTGCTGTAATAATTGAAGGCGATCAAACTGCTATCCGGCGACCAAATGAGCGGGTAGATCGAGCCGCCCGTGAAATTGGCAATAGTCACTGCGTTTGCACCGTCTGGTTCCATCACTTTCAAAACATGGGTTTGAGTGTTGTAGTCATAATCATCATACGCAAGAAAACCCGCATCGGGTGAAGCCACAAATTGCGCCTTCGTCAAAACCGTTTCAAACATCGGGCGCGCCTGTCCATTTGCGGCGCGGACAAGATAAATACTGCCCGCATTACCTGGCAAAGCAGAACGCATAATGATACACGGTACTGCTGTGTCCGTGTACCAGCCATCCATGATATAAGGCCTTCCATCAATAGGCAGGTCGCCGGAAATATTCTTCAACTCCGAACCATCGGGATGTGTCACATACACATCCTCGCCGCCGAGTCCATCCTGCGTGCGAAACGCGATCCACGAACCATCCGATGACCAAAATGGCGGATCAATATAGGGGAATTGCGCCAGTGACGTCCAGGATTTTGCATCCGCATCGAAAAGCCATAACTTTGTCGGTGTGCCGTTCGGGTTATCCGAATATGAGAATGCGGCATACTTCCCATTCGGTGACCAGGCCAGCGCATTGATGGTGTAGTTAAAAGAAAATGGGACTTCGATCTTTTCCAGCGACGGACATTTCCCGCTGTCGATAATACATAAGGCTGAGACTTTAACCAACTGAATGGATTGACCTGCCTGCCGCGGCTGCATGAAGAAATACAACTCCCCCGCTTCCCCATTATAGGTTGCGCTTGATTCGGTAACAACGGGCATTATTGATCCAATCTGGGCCGGATTTACGCCCAGCGTCAGGTCAGAGGGCATCGTAAAAACGGACGGATCCATGATTTGATTAAAAGTGATGTTAACCACAACGCGCTCGCCCTCCAATTTACCGCTGCCATCCTTTCCGAACTCCTGCAATTTCAACATTACGCCAGTTTGAGTATCCAGCCACATCTTCCAGGAAGGCACGCTGTTTTCGCTAAACTGCCATGTAACGATCAGGGCCTCGCGCCCGGCAATTGGTTCCATGCCAACCGGTTTGAAAATTCCCTTATTTTGGGCATAATCTGAGGGAAAAGCAAGTTGAGAAAGGGGTGAACCGATTTGACCCCAAATTGGATTGGGATAGGCTTCACCCTCAATCATGGGAGGAATATATTGCCCTACCCGCGCGAAATCGGGATAGTCGTAACTTTCGACCTGCCCATTATTCAAATTGGTATTGTAAACTTTTGAACCGTCACAGAATTTTAAGAACTTATCTGTGCTGTTGGTGATGCCGTTCAATTCAACTTTGTAACGGTTATTAAGCGGATCAAGCCAGACCTTTTCCTGATATGCCTGTGTCGTTCCATCCGGCAGATACCATGTGACGATGCCTTCCATTTGAAGGGTTGTCCACTTTGCCGCGCTTTCAGCCATGGCGCGCTGGATTTGCTCCGGCGTGGAATCAAGGCTGAGGTCGGCGGGAGCAGGCGTCAGATTAAAGTAGGAGGCGGATGTTTGTGAGGCGATGGGCGCGCAGGCTGTCAGGAATGTCAAAATCAGAATCAATAGCTTTTTCATAAAGTCTCCTATTCGGGAGGGGAGGCTTGCTTAATATAAAAGTTCCCGTTGTCCGTAGACAACGGGAATAAAATACTACTCACAAATTTACGGCGCGATCGTAAGACTATTTACGACCCAAGTGGGATCGCTTCCACCACCGTCTGAAAACTCAAAAGTTACTGAACCACCACTCACAGTAATGGCAAATGAATTGACCGTAAATACTCCCACAGCACTGTCTACATCTGCTAGTTGGGTAGTTCCATTTACTTTTACTATCATATTGTCATGGAGAAAGTCATTATCTCCCATCGTAATGGTGACAGTATAGTTGCCGTTCGGCAGATCCACCTTAAAGGTTCGTGCCGCAGAGGAATGTTGAACTAAGTCCCTCGTTATTCTATTATCCGGAGCGCCTCTATCTCTTGATTCAAGGCCGGTTAGGTTAGTCCAGCCAAAACTGCCAGTTGGATAACCAGTAAATTCGGTTACTCTCGCATAACTTGGTTCAAGTTGGGACGAAGCTGTACCGAAATCATACCTGTAACCTGCAGGAATGATCCCTGTATGTGTCGGCACCGGTGTTACCGTGAATGTTGGTGTAGGTGTAAAGGTCGCCGATGGTGTAAAAGTCGCCGATGGTGTGAATGTCGGAGTAGGTGTAAAAATTGGAGAAGGGGTAATTGTCGGCGTGGCAGTCGAGCCGGCATTGTAAATCATTGGCGCAACCCAGAGAGCGCGATCGCCTGTTGGCGAACCGGCCGAAAGCACAGTCAGAACAAATTTCACATTCTGGCCCACGAGAGAGCCGAGATCAATATCGGCCGCGTAGATACTGCCTTCGTAATTTTCAACAAAGGCCCAGTAAGTTTGGATGGACGAACTGCCACTCAATGAATAGTCCAACCTGAAGACAACGTAACAGGAGGTTGAATTATATTCACAGTTAACCGTGGCACGGAATCTGTCGCCGGATTTTACATTGTAGGAAGGGTAAATGCCCTGGATATAGCCATTGTTGACATTCTGCGGGAAGGTGATCAAACCTGAGCGGCTGTCAGTAGTGCCGTTTTCCAATTTGGACGGATTGGCGATCAGCACAAATCCCCTTGCATCGCCATTTGTACCTGGGCAGGGCAAAGCGCCTGCTCCACTGTACCAGGTGGCCGCGCATACGTTAGCAACAAAGTCATAACTTGTGCCGGCGATAGGGGTTGCCGGCGTTGCAGGCGTGACAGGAGTAACGCCTGTGCCTGAGACATTAATCTCAACCCAGAATGATTTTATGCCACCGGAGCCAATTCCAAACGGAATGCCGGTATTATTCTTGAGTTTCCAGTAACCGCGATGTGTACCTGCTGTGGTCGGCGCGGTTAGTGAGATCGTGATATCCACAGTCTGGCCAGGCGCCACCGAGGTGGGAATAAGCGCGGAATCGGGACCGCTCATCTTGGCCCCCGAGTCAAAGATCAGGCTGTAGTTCGTCCACGTGCATGTGCCTACGTTCTTTAAACGCCAGGTCTTGTTGAAGGTGACACCCGGAGCAAAGGTGGTGCCATCCGGCACGGTGACATCTGCAATGAACTGTGCGCGGTCACAGGCGGCTGGTATCGGTGTAGCGGGAGACGGTGTGCCGGGTGTTGGGGGTGTACTACCGCCAACGCGCGAGATGATGGGATTGACCCACAAAGCCCGATCGCCAGTCGGTGAGCCATAGGCAGAAATAACGAGAATAAACTTGACATTCTGTCCTGCCAGTGAACTCAAATCAAGATTGGCGTTATAGCTCAAGCCTTCATATTTTTCACGAAAGG
>DATEDD010000034.1:0-5328 GCA_035286565.1 Anaerolineales bacterium | reverse complement strand
CAAGCCGTTTGATGTCATCTTTCGTGATGATCGGTTTGTTGAGTTCCTTCATCTTTGCAGCAAGCGCTTCTGAATTTACGTTGGCAGGTGGTTTGGTCTGCAAATATGCCCAGACGGCTTTGCCTGCGCTGATTCCATCTTTTCGAGCATACCCGACCAACCCCTCGCTGGCTTTGCGGGACCAGCCGCCGACGAACACACCTTCCACGGTTGATTCGAAAGACAGGTCATCTATGGGGAAGCGCGGATTTTTATTTTTGACAAACTCATTCCATTCCGTTGGCAAGACAAAGGAACTATCCACTTTATCGCCGATGGCGAAGATGACCGTGTCAACATCCAATCTGCGTTTTACGCCCGTGCCTTTGGCGCTGGTCTTGCCATCTTTTTCCGTCAGGATATTATCCTCCACTTCCAATTGGGTCAGCAGACCGTTCTCACCGTACATGGCAGTGGGGGAGGCGAGGAAATCAAAATGAAATTTTGCGTCCGATGTCTTTGGATCTGCTTTCGCGAGAGAATCGAATATTTTATGGCGGCCAATTTCCAGGTCCTGGTTGATCGCATCCAGGGCCGGGCGGACGCGTTCCATTTCCTGGTCAAATTCCTCAAGGTCGAGATAGCCAATTAGGTGTTTCATCTCATCTTTGGTGAAATTTACTTCGGCAGGGCCCCGTCTCACAACAGCGGTTACCTCCACCGCTTTTTGCACATCGATGAGATGACGGGCGATATCCACCATCACATTACCCGCGCCAATGATGGCGCAGCGTTTTCCAAAGCGGAATTTTTTCTGGCTGAATGGAGGCAGTTTATTATAGAAATAAACGACATCCTTGGCGTGATAAACGCCTTCCAGTTCCTCACCCGTCAAGCCGAGTGATTTAGTTCCCTGCGCGCCGGCCGTTACCAGCACCGCATCGAACCCGAGAGCGCGAATTTCATCCAAAGTCAGGTCGCCTCGTGTGCCAACGGAAACATTTCCAAAATAATCAATGTTTGCAAGGTCAAGTGTTTGCGAGAACTGTTTGCGCAGACCGTCCTTCATTTTATGTTTTTCCGGATATATGCCGTATTCCGCAAGTCCACCGGGCTTAATATCCCGATTAAAAATCGCCATGCGCACACCCTGGGTTGCAAGTTCGCGTGCCCCAAACAGACCTGCCGGCCCTGCGCCGATGACGGCCACGTAATATTGATATTCCATAGTTCAAAATCCTCCTCGATTTGTGTCAAAAGCAGTCTCATTATATTTGAAAATACTATCTATCACAAGCCAATATTTTCAAGGCAAATACATCTAACAACCTATGCTCCAGCCGCCATCCCCGGCGGCGTTTGCAGGGTAAAGCTTGCGCCGAGGACGGCGCAAGGAGCAACTTGCCTGATATGTTTTGCTTGCACACTTTCAAGGCAAGTGCATCTAATTTTCCGTTCGCCCATAAAGGAAAGCTACTCAGCCGGCATTTTCCGGAAAAAGCAAACTAAAATCCGTGCCGGAATAAATTTTGAAAATAATTTGCAATAAAAAATGCGGCGTGTGTTAATATTTATGCTAAGATTAGGCATCGTTTCACATTAGGAGACACTATGACCGACGAACCTACTAATGACACAGAGTGTCATTTCGCATAGAATAACGGTGCTCGCCCGCTATGGATATACTCAGAATGACATAGAGAAGGTGAGTAAATAACGATATTTTTGGAGATAAATGGCAAACCCCATTACGCAAGTCACCCTAAAAAACGGCATGCAGGTCATGCTCAAAGAGATTCATACTGCGCCTATCATTTCCTCGTGGCTCTGGTATCGTGTTGGCTCACGCGATGAATCGACCGGCAAAACAGGCATCTCACACTGGACCGAACACATGCAGTTCAAAGGGACGAAAAATTTTCCGGCGAACATGCTGGATAAAGCCATCTCACGCGAAGGCGGGCGCTGGAACGCGTCCACCTCCCATGATTCAACCCGCTATTATGAAACCATGCCCGCCGATAAAATTGACCTTGTCCTGCGCCTCGAAGCAGACCGCATGCGGAACAGCATCTTTAATGAAAAAGAAGTTGCCTCCGAACGCACGGTCATAATCTCTGAGCGGGAGGGGAGTGAGAACGAGCCGATATTCAGGCTGGGGGAGGCGGTTCAACAGTACGCCTTTCGTGTGCATTCATATCACCATGAGATCATCGGTGACATGGCTGATTTGCGTACCATCACCCGTGATGACCTGTACACACATTATCGCAGATATTATGTCCCCAATAACGCGGTGCTCGCCATTGCTGGTGATTTTGAAACGAAATCCATGTTAAAGCGCATTAAGGAATTGTTTGAGCGTATTCCCAAAGGAGCAACCCCGCCTCGGCTTGCGCGCCCGGAGCCGGAACAAAAAGGGGAACTGCGGTTTTCCCTGGAAGGTGCGGGTGAAACCTGCTTTGTTCAACTGGCCTATCATTTCCCAAATGCAACAGACCCGGACTACTTCCCTCTGCAAGTTTTGGATAGTCTGCTTAATGGCGCAAGCGGATTATCCAATAAAACGTCGCGCCTTTATCGCGCCCTGATTGATAAAGGTTATGCTGTGGATGCCTCCGGCTGGTCTGATGCCTCGATAGACCCCTGCCTTTACCGCATTACGATCACCACTCATCCCAAACGCAAACCCGAAGAAGCCATCGCGGTATTGGACGCGGAAATCAAAAAGCTGCAGGATGAACTGGTTAACAATGATGAAATCAAACGCGCCGTCAAACAGGCTCGCGCCGTCTTCGCTTATGGAAGCGAGGATATCACCCACCAGGCATTTTGGATGGGTTACACAGCCATGTTTTCAACCTATGATTGGTTTACAACTTATTTGAATAAGCTCGCCAGGGTCACTCCGCAGGATGTACAGCGCGTGGCGCGAAAATATTTTCAACCCAAAAACCGGGTTATAGGCATATATATCCCGAAGGGTAAGGGTGGCTAAATGACAAAACCTTTTACAAAGCCATCCTTGCCGGGTCCAGGTGATATTTATCAGGCTGTTCTTTCGAATGGCATCTGTGTTCTTGTGCGTTCCAATTTCAACAGTCCATCCATTAGCATGGGCGGTTATCTTCCTGCCGGGGCGATCTTCGAAAGCGATAAGAAATTGGGACTTGCGGGTTTTGTTGCATCCTCATTGATGCGCGGTACGCAAACGCGAAGTTTCGACTCGATCTACAATGAACTAGAATCGGCCGGCGCCAGTCTGGGTTTTGATTCAGGGGTGCACAACACAAGTTTTGGCGGACGCTCGCTCGTTGAAGACCTTCCGCTTTTGCTCAAATTACTTTCCGAATCATTGCAAACGCCAACTTTTCCAAAAGGTGAAATTGAAAGATTACGCGCCCAATTACTCACCGGTCTTGCGATCCGTGCGCAGGATACCGCCGAGCTGGCGGATATGGCTTTTGATCAAATGTTATTTGATGGGCATCCATACGCCAGACCGAGTGACGGGTTTCCGCAAACGATCCAGTCCATTACGCGCAAGGATATGCAGGAATTTCATCGCCTCCATTTTGGACCGAGGGGCATGGTCATTGCCATTGTAGGAGCGGTCCACCCCCGGAAAATTGTCGAAGAGGTGGAACGAGTTCTGGGTGGCTGGCAAGTTCCAGGTCAGCAGGAAGCGTATGCTCTTCCTCCGCATAGGCCGATTAAGAAAACGATCAAGCGTCATCATACGCTTGCAGGCAAGTCCCAATCTGACCTTGTGATCGGCATGGTGGGGCCGCGGCGGAAAGATCCTGAATATATGTCTGCCTCGATCGGGAATTCGGTGTTGGGGCAGTTTGGTATGATGGGGCGCATTGGCGATGTGGTGCGTGAAAAATCAGGACTGGCTTATTATGCTTATTCCTCGTTGAATTCCGGGACAGGCCCCGGCACCTGGGAAGTAAATGCGGGGGTAAACCCGGCGAACTTAGAGCTTGCGATTGATTTGATCGCGCAAGAGTTGCGCCGCTTTGTAAAACTTGGCATCACGAAGCAGGAACTTGCCGACAGCCAGGCGAATTACATTGGACGCCTGCCGCTATCCTTGGAATCAAATAGCGGCGTTGTGAGCGCCATCTTAAACATTTATCGCTACGACCTTGGGATGGATTACTATTTGAAATATGCAGACCTGGTACGCGCTGTAAAGCGTGCGGATGTATTGGAAACTGCGCGCAAATATATTGATCCGGATCGTTTGGTGATTGCAACGGCCGGGCCGTAACCAAGGTGACAGTCACTTATCTTGCTGTGTATCTGGGTAAAACCCAACAAGGTAACTGTCACCTACTATATTTATGAAACTAGCCACAGGCATTGACTTGATTGAGATTGACCGAATCCGTGAAGCATTCGAGCGTCATGGGGAGCGTTTTGTTGCGCGTGTTTTTACAGAAGCGGAACAGCGTGAATGTGCCGGGCGGTTTGCCTCTCTTGCGGCGAGGTTTGCGGCAAAAGAAGCAACTGCGAAAGCATTGGGTTGCGGTATTGGCGTTGTGAGTTGGCTGGATATTGAAATCAAGTCAGATGAAAATAAAGCGCCGTATTTGATATTGCATGGGGAGGGGGAACGACTTGCGAATCAATTGGGGTTGTCGAATTGGTCTGTCAGTTTGAGTCATACTGAAGCTCAGGCGCTGGCTTTTGTGATTGCCATGGGTGAATAAATTGTCATCCATATTAAAAATGGGAAGCGAAGCGTCTATGAAAAAACTTTTGACTTCTTCAATTATTTTCTCCATTTTAATAATCACCGCTTGCTCTGCGTAATCTCTTGCATAAGTGTGCTGTAACGAGTGTCGAATTATTTTGAACCGCTGAGACACGGAGACGCTGAGAGAAAAAGCAGGAAAAACTCTGTGTCTCAGGGTCTCTGTAACCCTCAAGGTCTCTGTGGTTAATGCTTTTTAATTCGTAATACGAGTTATTGGTTGTTCTTCAATTCTGACTTCGTCAACAGGATAACCGCGACTAAAATCAACCCGCCCCCAACCATAACAATTGGCATTAATCTCTCCCCAAACAGCCACGCCGCCAGCAAAACTGTGACGACTGGTTCCAATGTCGAGAGCATGGCCGCGTTTGTGGGACCGATCCGCTCCAACCCTGCCAAAAATGTGACCACGGGAATGATGGTCGAGATCAGGATAATCCCTAACATGGCGAGCCAGCCAGAGTCACTCGCAGGGAAGTGAGCGCCGTTTGAGAGGGTCAACAGCCCATAAACTATGCCTGCGGAAGCGAAGATCATTGTTGACGATTGCACAGCCGAGACATGCTTCATCACGTTCGTGCCGA
>DATEDD010000033.1:0-3111 GCA_035286565.1 Anaerolineales bacterium | reverse complement strand
TAAGCGTGCAATTGGCTCAACAACTGCGCGCGCCGCAGGTAAAGATTTTTGCAAACGATCCAAATTGAAATGATCTTTGCGCGGCCGATTCCGCAAAGCGTGCCGAAGCATCCAATCGATTTCGGCTGTGAAGGGCAAGTCGCCAAGTATATTTTTGAAGGTTGTTTTGGTTACCATGAGTTTTTTACCGCGAAGCACGCGAAGGTCGCTAAGAAAAAAACTTTGCGCTCTTCACGGTTAATTATTTTTAATCTAACTTTTCGATCTTCCAATTCAAACGTGGACGAACGGGTCCCACACGCGGCTCAGTCCATTGCATGCCAGGCGCACCGGTAATATCCACATTGAATGCGATTGCGTTTTCATCCATGAAATAGCGGCGCACGCCGAACGAACTCGCGTTCACGCCAATGCTGTAACGGCCTTCGTTGAAAATATCGGCGGGGATTTCGGCGCGGCTGATGTAATGTCCCGTGTTGCGTGTATCGTGTTTCTCGAAGAGCCGCGGTTCGTCGGTGTCGAAGGAGGTGAGCACGTACTCGCCGCGCATGGTGCTGAGATAAAAACCGACGCGCAAACCTGTGACGGGCGCATCGAGTTGATATTCAAATTCAACGGTGACTGGTTCTATGGAGCGGACAGTATCCACGACCTTCCCGCTTCGATTCTTAATCTTCAAACTGATCGGTTTAAACAGTTGACTCGCCGCTGGGATTTCATCTGCATCCCAGTTGCGCTCGCCGGCTTGAGATTGTCCCGATGAAAGATAAAAATCAACAGCCTCTTGCGTAGGTCCGCGCATGAGCATCTGACCTTTGTTCAAGACAATCGCTTCCTGAGTTAATCGCAAAATTGCAGACATGTTATGGCTGACAAATAATACCGTGCGGCCTTGTTGCGCCACGTCACCCATTTTGCCGAGACATTTGCGCTGGAATTCTGCATCACCCACCGCGAGCACTTCGTCAACGACGAGAATTTCAGGTTCGAGATGCGCGGCAACTGCAAACGCAAGGCGAAGATACATGCCCGATGAATATCGCTTGACGGGTGTATCAATGTATTGAGTGACTTCAGAGAAATCAACAATCTCATCGAATTTGGAATCGATCTCGGCGCGTCGCATACCGAGAATGGCGCCATTCATGTAAATATTTTCGCGCCCGGTAAGTTCCGGGTGAAAACCTGTGCCAACCTCGAGGAGTGAACCGACACGTCCGCGCACGGAAACTGTGCCGACAGTCGGCTCGGTGACACGGGAGAGGATTTTGAGCAGGGTGCTTTTGCCCGCACCGTTGCGCCCCACAATGCCAAGGACTTTGCCTTCTTCCAAATCAAAGGAAACATTCTTCAGCGCCCAGACATAGTTTTGATTGCTTCTGCGGTCAGACTTCCCTATCATCGCCTTTGCGATTCGCACAGGCGCGTAGAACGTATCCACGATCACGTCGCGCAGCATGTTGTAGCGGAATTTCGACTCCGCCGCGCCGATCTTATATTGCTTGCCGATGTTTTTTACACTGATTGCTGTTGTCATAATAATTGTTGAAGGTTGAAAGTTGAAGGTTTAGGGTTGAACAACTTTCAACCTTCAACCTGTAACGTTCAACTAAATTGTGTCCGCAAAGGTTTTTTCCATACTTCTAAAATAGAAAAGACCGGAAATTAATATCAAAATGGAAATGGTGGCTGAAACCCACAGGGTGATGTCTGGTCCATTACCGGAGCCAAGCAAAGCCCAACGGAATCCGTTGACTACGCCTGCCATTGGGTTAAGGGAATAAAGGATCTGCCATTTTTCAGAAATGACCGAGGAAGAATATGCAACGGGTGTGGCGAACAGCCAAAACTGAGTCAGAAACGGGAGGGCTTGGTTTACGTCGCGATATTTCACGTTGACCGCTGAAAGCCAAAGCGCTACACCCAGGGCTGTGATGATCGCCAAAAGGAGGAAGAATGGGAGAGTCCAGATTACATTCCACGCAGGTGTTACTTGATAGTAAAACATCAAACCGATCAAAATTACAAATGCAATCGCAAAATCCACCAGTCCCGCGAAGACCGAAGCCATTGGAAGGATCAGGCGCGGGAAATAGATCTTCGTCACCATATTATTGTGCGCCACGAGCGAACGGCTGCCCTGATTGAGCGCAGTGACGAAGAGTCCCCATGGCAGCAAAGCGGCAAAAGAAAATACGGGATAGGGAATTCCATCTGTTGGGAGTTTTGCCACTTTCCCAAAAAGGAAAGTGAAAATGAGCATGGTCATCACGGGTTGGATGACAGCCCAGGCCATCCCCAAAAGAGTTTGCTTATATTTAACTTTCACATCGCGCCAGACCATGAAAAAAACAAGTTCACGGTAAATCCACAAGTCGCGTAAATTCAACGCGGCGAGACCTTTGGACGGCTTGATATAAATAGTGGTTGGTTCGTGTTTTGTGAGTTCGGTCATAAGTGCCTTTGTCAAAATCTGGTCAAAAGTCGAAGGTCAAAGGTTGTTTGATCTTTGACTTTTGACTTTTGACCTTCGACCTATTTTCCTTAAACCACTCAATCGTCCGTCGCATACCTTCATCAAAGGAAACCTGTGCGCTCCAGCCGAATAATTCCTTCGCGCGGGATACATCGAGTCCGCGGCGGGGCTGGCCGTTTGGTTTATCGGTCTGCCAGGCAAGTTTGCCCTGGAAGCCTGTCATCTTAACGATCATCTCAGTTAAATCTTTAATCGAGATTTCATAGCCAGAGCCGAGGTTGACCGGCAAATCGCCATTATATTTTTCGGCGGCAGACACAATCGCATCAGCGGCATCTTCCACATACAGGAATTCACGCGTGGGAGAACCGTCACCCCAGACTTGCAGCTCTTTATCGCCGCGCTCGCCTGCTTCAACAGCTTTACGGATCAACGCGGGGATGACATGCGAGGTCGCCAAATTGAAATTATCGCGAGGACCATATAAATTCACTGGCAAAAGGAAAATTGCGTTAAAGCCATATTGTGCGCGATAGGCTTGCGCCTGCACAAGCATCAACTTCTTAGCGAGACCGTAAGGCGCATTCGTCTCTTCGGGGTAGCCGATCCACAAGTCATCTTCCTTGAATGGCACA
>DATEDD010000032.1:0-4481 GCA_035286565.1 Anaerolineales bacterium | reverse complement strand
TTTTTTTGTCCAAAGCGGGTATCTCTACATTTCCACTTCCGACAACAGCGATCCGAGGATCAATGGAAGGGGCTATGAAATCGAGTGGCCAACTCCTGTTCGCACAAGATATCAATTGGCCCTTTATTCATTATCCCTGATTGGAATTTTTATTCACATTAAGTACTTTACGACCATCATAAAAACAAGCGGCTGATCGTTCCATCGTCGATCATCTTGCCTTCGTCATCGCACCAGCCTGTGTAAGCGACTTGTCCCACCTTCATCTTGTGGATGTCGCGCGTGGTGACGCGGTGCAGCAACGCCGCTGCACCCTTGCCTTGGATGACATACTTGATCAACGGCGATACATCGATCAACGCCGCCGAATTGCGAATCGCCCAATACTCGCGGTCGAGCGTGTGCTCGTATGAGCCGGCGGCGAAATATCCCGCCCACTTGCGCCAATTCTGCGGCTGGCACAACGCGGATGTCCGTTCGTGGAAGGGAGTGGTTTTTAGTTGGAGCATAAGATTCCTAAGATGACGATGGGCGATAGATCATTGACCATCGTCCGCGGTCCACCGTCTATGGTCTGTTCGAATACTCTGCTGGCACGAAGCTTGTACTGAGTCTGTCGAAGTGAATACAATTATATAAAGACTTCCGAAGTCTCAGAGACTTCGGAAGTCTTGTGTCAGGCATAAACCAGTTTGCCTTTTGGCACGGGGATTTCCCTGCCCAGTTCGCGGGCGGTTTCAAGCCATTCCTGCGCAATCTGTTCCACATTTTCAAGCGCTTCGCGATAGGTCGCGCCGTCTGCCATGCAACCAGGCAGTTCGGGTACTTCGGCGATAAACGCGTCATCTTCCGCGCTCCAGTAAAGTATCACTTCATATTTAATCATTTTCACCTGCCAGTTTATATTTCAAAATTAAATTACGAACCTGCTTTACCTGATAAGGTTTGGCTTTCGAGCCTTTTGCTTGCAAGTTGATGATTTCCATCACACCATCTTTTGAATAGATATGATGACTGCCGCGAATTCTTTCCTGAAATTCAAGTTCACGCAGCAATTGACTTAGATCCTCAAAATCAATATTCGCATCGGATGCTCCACGCAAGACCTTTTCAAGGATTTTGTCAAATTTGGACATGCTTCAATTATAAACCCAACGAATACTCCGCAGGTGCAAAGAAGACCAACACCGTCAACGCTTCGATAAACTCAGCGCGGCGCTCTTCCTCAATCGAGTTTGCTTTTGAAAGTTTCATATTCTCTTTCTTTACCTTCCGCCTTTGACCAACGCCTGATTTCCTTCAAATCCACATTCTGACTTTTCGCCACCAAAACCGCTTGAGCCAGTCCCTGCTGATCATTCCAAAAATAAAATGCACACAATCTATCCTTCACACAATCTGTTGAAGAGACAACCCGCAAAGTCCCAGTTGACAATTCAAACTCACTGATTTCCTTCACAGGTTCATCCCCAACCGAAAGCGGGCCATCGGGAAACTCCACAAAGAAATGCGTTTCAGGGTTTGAAAAATATCGTCCTTTTTCTTCAAAGCCTATCTTCTCCATCACAGATTTGATCTCGCGTCGTTTAGCAAAATAAGCATTAATCAAATCCAAATCTTTTGAAACATATTTGTCACTGCTATAAAATGAGACCGCGCTCCCGCCTGAAAGCACAACTTTAATCCCTTCTTCCTGCAAAGAATCTTGAACATATGCCGCCAGTTCAGCCTGGCTCATATTCCTGATTTTCTTCATAACGTTTTCCCTCTCGCCCTAGGTCTGCGTCTGTTCATCGTTAATTCCTCGTGCTCCTTTGTAGGATAAAACGACAAAGCCTTTTCGAGCAATGCTTTCAACTCAGTCAATAACGGATAACGCGGGTTGAACACATATGGGCGGGTGCGCCCCACTTCGCGGCTGACCAATACACCGCTCTTCTCGAACTTATCCAACTGCATTTGAATGGATTTCAAGTCAGTCTTATAGAAACTTGAAATTTCCCGCGCATAACCTTCTTCACGCGCAAAAATATAGGTTAATACCCGTTCTGCATTTTTTGAGCCCAGTAGTGATTCGATCATGGTTGATTCCTTATGACGTCAAGTAGCCGTCAAATGACGGATATTTTCCGTCATTATATCACTGCAAAATTGTTAAAGTGCCGAGCATTTGGCGGGATTTCATCCCGCCCTACTTATTCGAATACTCCGCTGGCGCGAAGAACACAATCACCGTCAACGCTTCGATAAACTCAGCGCGGCGCTCTTTCTCAATCGAATGGAATCTATGCTCCACGTTCTTCGCCACATACACAATTGAGCCTGCCTGCACATCACCGATCGTCTTCGGCGTCCGCGACTTGAATCTGCGCCCTGCCGCTCACCACGTAATAGACCTCACCCTCCGTGTGCGGTACTTGTGAGCAACTCCGCCCGCGGGGAGAACGTATAGTCCCATGCTGAGGTCGGGGGACTTTGAGAAATTCGAGATTAAGTTTATCCCTTGATTCTTTTTTTGAGATGAGTTTTGAGAGTTCGTAGGCTTGCATGGATTCCTCCAATCACAATTGTTGGGAAGTTCCTGCAGCATTCCTATGGGCTAATAGCCTTGATTGCCTCGACGCCGTAATATTCGCTCCCACAAGTGATGACAGATTCCCTCTCCATATCCCTCGATCTCATAATATCCTGCACACCGATTCCATACATATCAATGACGATCACTTCAACCAATTGTTGTCCCTGAGCTTTGGCTTCTTTGATATCTGCATCCCTTTGGTCCCATAATTCTGCGCGACGTATAAATCCGGGCAGTTCCGAGTAATTTGTTTTAATAAGACGAGCAGTATATGCAATGCTGACCAGAATTCCGGTTAATGCAAGAATATACAGCCATTTTTTTGGCAGGCGAACGGTGAAGTACTGCCCATAAAGCCATGCAATTACTGCCAGTCCTGCCAGTATGGTGAACCTTGCAAGCGATTGTCCGCGTGGGTCGGGCGGAGCGCTGTAAAAAAGAACGCTGGGGGCCTGTATGGCTGAAATCAATAACCAGACGACGATCAAGGTCAGCAATGCGATCAATGTTGTTTTCCTGAACCTCACCTGCGAGGCGCCAGCCTGTGTGAAACGAGAAGCCATGGAAAGACATGCAAAGAATAATATAAGCACCATGTGAGGAACAGGCAGGCTCTTGAAGGATTGGATCATGAAGTTAGTGGCATATCTGAAAGATAGAAAAGGTACAAATAATAAACTGGTAGGCTTCGCCGACATATCCCCATAACGGGAATTGGATGGGGAAACGATCAAGACAATCATTGCCAACGTAAGAAAAACAAAGGTAATCCATATTGTGGGAAACGTCCTGACCGCCCAGTCAACCCCTTTTTGTTTTAGATACCAGAATATCATCAAAGTTAATGTGATGCCTGCCAGCAAATATACACTGCCTATTTCTGAAAGCCCTCCTCCCCAAAAAGCTAATGGAGCGATCAAGACCTTCAGGATTTTATTTTCCTGCCCCCCAGCCATTTGAGAGGTGATAATGCCAAGCAGGTAAACGGCCGTAATAAGAGTGAAACTGTAATGCACTCCGGCTTGCCAGTATAGAACCTGGAACCGCTGGGTGGAAATGTACAGGTTAAAATATAACAGCATGGCACTTCCCAACAAGATTACGCTTTTGCGAATGGTTCCATTCATTTTGGAAATATTGGATACGACCCAGAACATCCCTGCAAGCCATAACAGAATAATCAAGGTTGCCAGGATTTGTGTTCCAAATACGCCCGGCAGGTAGAACAGGCCGGATAACAAGGTAAGGGCGTAGCGATTGGTTGAATACCCCCGATGAGCCTGCTCGCCGGTCAGGAAGTATGTGTTCACTGTTTTCCATACGCCGAGGTTTTTGAAATCGCGGTTATAACACCAGTCATCGCCCCAGTAGCGGTTATAAAAGCCCATGTAGGCCAGCAAAGCCAACCCGGCAAATGCGGCAAGAATGCCTAACAGGATCGTCCATCGGTTGAATTGTCTCATCAAAAAACCTTTTTTATGAAATATATTCCAGAGCCGAAATTATAATGTGGTGTAGGATTTTTTATTGACCTGTATTTAACCTAATTGCCGCAACTTCATGCCATACAAAAAAACCATATTCAATGAATATCAGTGCGGTAAAGCTGCTTGCAAAAATAATCGAGCCGAGCAGGATGATTCGTTTCATACCCTAATAATAACAGCCCCGCGTTTGCGAGGCTGTATGTTTCTTCTTCGTTGTTCAGGGCTGGATATTTTTCTAATTACGGTTCCGTCCACCGCCGCCGCGATTTCGATCTCCGAAATTGCGTTGAGGGCGTTCTTCACGAGGTTTGGCAACATTGACGGTAATTGCGCGTCCCATGAAATCCTGGCCATTGAACATGCTGATGGCCTTTTGCGCCTCGTCATTGGTTGCCATTTCGACGAAACCAAATCCT
>DATEDD010000031.1:0-6398 GCA_035286565.1 Anaerolineales bacterium | reverse complement strand
TTTGAGGATTTGATATTGGATCGCGCCGCCGCATTGACCCGCATCATGGGCCATTTTCTCGCCCGCATTCCGCTTCCTACGAACCGACAATTGATTCTAAATTCCCTTGAAACATCCATCAACCCGACAAAGTCCCCGACCTTCCGCTCAGGCAAGACAGGCGAATGGAGGAAATATTTCACCGATGAACACAAGAAAATATTCAAGGATGTGGCGGGGGATTTGTTGATGAGGTTAGGATATGAAAAAGATAATGATTGGTAGTTGCTCCATCATCATCCGCGCTTATAACGAAGAAAAGCATCTTGGGCGTTTGCTCGAGGGGATTCGTCAGCAGACTCTCAAAGATGTGGAAGTGATTCTTGTTGATTCAGGTTCAACCGATTCAAGCGTCTCGATTGCCGAGTCGTTTGGAGCACAGATTGTGAACATCCGCCCCGAAGAATTCACTTTCGGACGCTCGCTCAACCTTGGGATCAAAGAAGCGAAGGGCGAGTTTATTGTCATCGCCAGCGCACATGTCTATCCCGTCTATCCCGATTGGCTGGAGACTTTGCTTCGTCCATTTCAGGATAAAAGTATTGCATTAACTTATGGCAAGCAACGCGCACCTGAGTTTGCAAAATATTCCGAGCAACAAATTTTTCTTCAGTGGTATCCCGGTACAGGCAAGGCGAAACAAGCCACCGCGTTTTGCAATAATGCCAATGCCGCGATCCGAAAAAGTTTGTGGGAGAAAAATAATTACGACGAAACACTGACAGGTCTCGAAGACCTCGCGTGGGCGAAGTGGGCTAAAGAACAGGGACATGCCATCGCGTATGTGACCGAGGCGGAGATCATTCACGCGCATCATGAAACTCCGCGCGGCGTATTCAATCGTTATCGTCGTGAAGCCATGGCCTTCAAAAAAATATATCCTGAATCACATTTTAATGTGTATGATTTTTTGCGTCTGACCACAACAAATATTTTGAGTGACCTGTGGCATGCCGCGCATGAACACATGTTATGGAAAAACATCGTTTCGATCTTCTGGTTTCGCTTTATGCAATTTCACGGCACGCGCCTGGGACACCGCGAGACGAGCCTCGTCACCCCGCAACTGCGCGAGACTTTTTATTATGCCAGGGAGAGGAAACCGAAAGATGGCGTAAAAAGGGACGTCGAGCCGATAAGCTATGATGGGGAGTAAGTTGTTAATTTCCCTTCGTTAACCAAGGTTCTAACGTTTTTCAATTAACTTGAAACGCGTAAACACCCAGGGCGCGCCGCCCGTCACCCACCAACCCACCAAGGCATAACGAACAAAGCGCAAGGAATAAACAAGGAGTCCATCGCCGCGCGGGAAAATTTCGCCCAGCCCCATCCAAAGGAGGAGGACACCGATCAAGCCGATGACGTAACGAAGAGCGCGCATCCATACTGGACCCGAGGCCTGATACCCGCCCAAGGACACGATCCACGCGAGGCCGAATTCCAGCCCGAAGAAGGTCCCTGCTGAGGTGAAGATTCCGTTCGGGTCAACCGGAGCAGGTTCCACGCTCCCACCGCGAAGCGCGTTTTCCATCCATGCAACAGGTAGCTGGTAGTCGCTCCTCAATGAAACCAAAGCCCATCCCATTGCAATAAAAACCATAGAAACCAGAAATGCAATCAAGGTTTGTTGTCTGAGTGTTTTATTCGCAAGCCATGCGGCCACTGGATCCCAAAAACGTAGAAAGGCCCACAAGATCACCGCGCCGAACAGCCAGCCAATGATCACGTCATGCGGAAAGTGAGCGCCGAGGTAAATGCGTGAAAAACCGATCAGGAAAATAAGCAGGATGGCAACAACCCACACCCAAACCCGGCGGCGGGATGCGGCAATGATTCCCCAAACGCTCATGGCATTTTGGGCGTGACCAGAGGGAATGCCGAATGACGTTTCCGCCCACAGTGCGCGGACGTGTGAACTGGCCCAATAGGGGCGCGGTCCTGCAAAGAGCAATTTGCCCATGTAGTTAAACATACTGCTGGTAACGAGAATGAATCCCACCCGCAAGCCAAGGGCTGAGTCGATGCTCCAGTAGATTAAAGGCAGAACGAGGAAAAAGAAATCCTCCGTGCCGAGATAGCTAAAGAAACGCATGGGGGCGATTAACCAATCCCCCGTACTTTGCATGGCAATCACAAAGGCAATGCCACTATCAATCAAGGTCTGCATAGGTCCTCCGGTGGATTTTTAATCGTATTGCGATTGACGAAGATACTGCCTTCATTGTACACTCAAAGGATGGAAAAATCATCTGCGCGCTGGTGGGATCTTCCCTCCGCAATTTTTTTATTTCTTGCAATCCTGTTCTCAGCATGGCGCTTGCAATCCACCGGCTGGACAGATGGGCTTGAACACGTCCGCAATGTGGCTTTGCTGGGGTTGATCATCGGGCTGGCGCTGGGGCAAGGTAGTTATCAAAGGCGTGGGGTTGTGCTTTTATCAATAGGGTATATGCTGGTCGTTTTCTGCTGGCAATGGCTCGGATTTATGGAATTTACAGAAGAACAGAGCTATTTAGGGGATAAGCTTTTAATCCTGGTTAGCAGATTATTGCTGGGATTGAGCGAATTCGCTTCAAACAGACCTGTCAAAGATCCGCTGTTTTTTGTAGCTCTTCTTTGCATCCCTTTCTGGTTCACAAGTCTATTCAGCGGATATCAATTGACGCGCTATGCCAATGGGCTTGCCGCTGTTTTACCGAGCGGATTCCTGATGTTCGTCATTTACCTTAACCACTACACCGCCAAAGATTACAGCTGGCTGTTCGGCGCTTATTTATTCATTACACTACTCCTGCTCGGACGTCAAAAATATCTGACCGATCGGAAAAAGTGGAGGGAAAAACGTGTGCAGATTTCAGCAGAAAGCGGCCTGGATTTCAATAACACCGTCATGATCAGCGCGGCAGTTTTGATCATTCTGGTGTGGGTGCTTCCAGGTACTCTGCCATTTAACCCGCAGGCGAGGAAAACATGGCAGAGAATATCGAGGGACTGGTCCTCAAAGGATGAACGCCTTGAAAACATGTTTGCATCAGTAAAGAAAGATAACCAGCCCTCTAAAGATTACTATCGAAATGAATTACCGCTTGGCACACGAATCTCACTAAGCGAGTCTGTGGTTTTTCTTGTTTATGCGCCATCCGCTGCACTTAATTTCCCGCGGCTATACTGGCGTGGACGTGTTTATGACCACTTTGAAGAAGGCCGTTGGTCAACTGCTGATGTGGAAGGTAAAAACTATAAACCACAAGATGGTGATTTTGAGATCCCGGATACGGATAACCGCGAAAAAGTAAATTTCACGTATAACGTTTACATTAAAGGACAGACCATCCTTTACACTGCGGCGCAGCCCGTTTGGGTAAGTCATCCAGCGAATATCGCCCACACCAAAATCCCTGCTAAAAAAGAGGAAGAGGAGGATGTTATGGATATTGTGACACTACAAGCGTCGCCTTATCTAGAAGCGGGAGAGTCGTATCACTCCACTGCCCTGCTTGCCAATCCAACCATCCCTGAATTGCAGAAAGCCGGTGAGGAGTATCCCGAATGGGTCACGGAAAAATACCTGCAACTTCCCGCAGATTTCTCCCCGCGTATCCAGGCACTGGCCTTGGAAATTACCGCCCCCTATGATAGCCCTTACGATAAGTCAGCTGCCATTACAAATTACCTGCGCACAGAGATCAAGTATGCCCCGGCCATATTCTTTCCGGAAGAACCTGTTGATTGGTTGGAGTATTTTTTATTAGAAGGCAAACAAGGGTTTTGCAACTATTATGCCAGTGCGCAGGTATTAATGCTTCGTTCTGTCGGCGTGCCGGCGCGGCTGGCAGTTGGTTTTGCGCAAGGCGAATCAAACTTACAAAACACTTTTTACACCGTGCGCGAACGCGACGCACACGCCTGGCCTGAAGTTTATTTCCCGGGATATGGCTGGATCGAATTTGAGCCGACTGGAAACCAGGCACCTCTTGAACGTCCGCAAAAACGGGAGGAAACATCAGCCTCAGATCAGAGTAACAATCCACTTGAATTTGATGCGCTCGAACAGGAAGAGCCTCAACTGCAAATCCCTTTGGAGATGCCGAAAGAAAACATATCCAGTATACAAATTTTTCAGATCGGCATCATTGCAAGCGGATTTATAGTGGCCTTTCTTGCCATTTTCCTTAAGAAACGTTACGCACCAAACATACAAACGGCAGTGATCCTAAAAACTCTGGTGGAGCGCAATGGATGGGAAGCCCCGGCCTGGTTAAACAATTGGACAGGCTGGGCAACACTCACCCCCATCGAAAGGTACTTTCATAGCATCAATGCCAGCCTGCGGTGGCTGGGAAAACCTCAACCGCTTCACATCACAGCCGCAGAACGCGCTGACATTCTAAAGGAGTTCCTTCCCTCCGCCGCGCCATCCATCGATATTTTGCTGTATGAACATCAATCCGCACTATTCAGCCCGCGCGAAGGGAATGCACTAATTGCGCGCCGTGCGGCATGGACGATCATTTATCAAGCCATAGCAAGACGTCTTAAGATCTTTGTCTTAGGATACAATCAGAAAAATTAGCAGGAATTACAGAAAATCCTCGCTTGGTATCCACTATGAATTCTGATAACGCCCGCCCAACAACCGTGCATGACCAACTGCTTAGTCTCAGCGTTCAGGCGGGCAAGATCCGTACTGAGTTGGAAGCCAGCAAACTAAAACTTCCCAAAAATACAACGGGCGACCTGCGCAACCTGCAAATAACACTGGAACAAATCAGCGAAAAAATACAAGCCTTTCAAAAGGAACACAGCAATATGCTGGCGCTGGCTGATGTGGGACAGGTGATCAATTCATCTCTTGAACTGGATGAAGTACTTCGCATCGTAATGGACAACATCGTGCGCCTGACGAAAGCGGAGCGCGGCTTCATGATGCTGCGGGATGAAACAGGCGAAATGGTCATTCGCATGGGGCGCAATTGGGAAATGGAATCCATCAATTCGTCAGAAAAGAATGTCAGCAGTACCGTTGTCCAGCGCGTGATCGAAACAGGGGATGCCATTGTGACCACCAATGCCCAGGAAGACCAACGCTTTTTGGGACAGGAAAGCATCGTTGCATTTAACCTGCGTTCCATTTTGTGCGTACCCCTCAAGGTAAAAAACGAACTGATCGGCGTGATTTATGCCGATAACCGCATTCGCACGGGCATCTTCGCCGAGAGTGAAAGGGACCTGCTGACCGCGTTTGCAAACCAGGCCGCAGTGGCAATTGAAAACGCGCGCCTGTTCTCCTCACTCAAGCACACCCTTGAAGAAGTAACCGAGTTAAAAAACCTGATGGACAATGTTTTCGCATCCATTGCCAGCGGCGTGATCACTGCGGATGTCGAGAATCGAGTTACCCTTGCGAATCGAGCCGCAGAATATATCCTCGGCGCCACCTCAAGCGAGATTATCGGTCATCATCTTAACGAGGCGCTTGCTTCCGTTTCGGCTGAGCTTGAGCCGCATCTGACGCAAGTCCGCGTAACCGACAAAGCCATCGTAGACCTTGAACTCAGCCATAACCTTCAGAAGCGCGGTATAGTAGACTGGCGCTTGAACCTCTCGCCGCTCAAAGATGCAGGGCAGAAAATTCAAGGCATAGCCATCGTGCTCGACGACCTGACAGAACGAAAGAAGTTGGAAGCCCAGCGCCGTCTCTTTGAACGCATGGTCTCCCCGGCTGTCATCGCCCAGCTTGACCCGAACAGTTTACAACTGGGCGGTAAACGTGTGGACATCACCGTTTTGTTCGCAGATATCCGCGGCTTCACAACCTACAGCGAAAAAATAGCCCCGGAAAAATTGGTGAAAATCTTAAACCGCTACCTCGCCGCCATGGCGGAAGCCGTGCTCATGCAGGAAGGCACGATTGATAAATTCATGGGTGACGCGATTATGGCATGGTTCAATGCGCCCGTGCCTCAACCAGACCACACCCTGCGAGCCGTAAAGACCGCACTTGCGATCCGTGAGTCCGTTGAAAATCTATACAAGGAATTGCCAGTGGATGCACACCTGACCTTTGGAGCGGGCATTCATTACGGTGATGCAATCCTCGGTTTGATCGGTACCGAAAAAAGACTGGAATACACCGCGATCAGCGACAGTGTCAACGTTGCTAAACGCATCCAGGAGAATTCGGCCAAGAACCAGATTCTGATCAGTAAAGCTGCGTATGAACAGGTCAAGAAAAAAGTGGAAGCCAAACCCCACGCCGAAATGAAATTGAAAGGCAAGGAACATCCGCTTGAGGTGTTTGAAGTGCTTGGGTTAAAGTGAGAAGGGGAAAGAGGGTAAGTAGTGACTGGTAATAAGTA
>DATEDD010000030.1:0-11062 GCA_035286565.1 Anaerolineales bacterium | reverse complement strand
ACTTGCGCCGCGCGCCAGTGCGGTGAGAGTCTCTTTCATCGGATTAGTGATCCTTCGCTTTGCTCAGGATGACACAAAAGAAAAATTATGTCTTCTAAATTAGAAAAATTAAACGCCGAAATCATCTCTTGCCGTAAATGTCCCCGCCTTGTAGAATGGCGCGAGGAAGTTGCGCGCGTTAAACGCAAGGCATATATGGATCAAGAATATTGGGGAAAGCCTGTCCCCGGGTTTGGTGACCCAAGCGCGCGCGTGCTCGTGGTGGGGCTTGCTCCCGGCGCGCACGGCTCCAACCGCACAGGGCGTCAATTCACGGGCGATGCCTCGGGCGGATTCCTTTTCCCAGCATTGCATCGCGCCGGATTTGCGAATCAGGCTCGGGCGGAGTCTAGAGGCGATGGTCTCGTCCTCAAGGATATGTATATCACCGCCTCGGGTCGTTGCGCTCCGCCGGATAATAAGCCAAGTCTGGAAGAACTAAATAATTGTCAGCCGTTTTTAGAAAGAGAAATTGAAATCATCAAGCCGAAAGTCATCGTCGCATTGGGACGTGTCGCATTCGAGCGTGTGCTTCGCATTTATAATCGTAAATCACCAACACTTGCACCGTACGCACACCTGCCCTGGCGGGCGGTGCCAGGGAGTGCAGATGTCGTAAATCAAAAACCGGCCCCGGCATTTTCTCATGGCGCTGTTTATGAACTGATGATTGATCACTGGTTACTGGCTTCCTATCATCCCAGCCAGCAAAATACATTGACGGGAAAATTGACGGTGAAAATGTTTGATGCGATCTGGAAAAATGTAAAAGAACTCATCGATGAAGTGACATGAACCCTGGCCTTATTACCCCCGGCGAACTCGCGCCCGATTTCGAGCTTGAAGATACCAATGGCAATCGTGTGCGCCTGACAAGTTTTCGCGGAAGCAAACCCATCCTGCTTGCGTTCCTACGTGGATTCTTGTGACCGTATTGCCGCGCGCAGTTGGCGCGCATGCGCGATCAGTATGAAGATTTCACGGCACGCGGCGCGGAGATATTGGCTGTCGGCCCTAATGACATGGACTCTTTCAAGAAATATTGGGAAAAAGAAAACATCCCATTTATCGGTTTACCCGACTTCGATCACGTTGTCGCGAAGGAATATCGCCAGCAGGTGAATCTTTTCAAGCTCGGACGTTTGCCTCTGAATTGCATCGTCGATATCAGAGGCCGCATCCGATTTGTGCATTACGGTTCGTCCATGTCGGATATTCCCGATAATGAAACCTTCTTAAATGTAATAGATCAAATTAACGAATCATCCACTTAACATGACTTTGGGACGCATTGCTTTTCTCGGCTCCGGGGAGACATCCCTTGCGGGTGGTCGCATCTTCGAAAATCTTGCCCGCCTCATTCCCAGCCCGTTGCGGATCGCCATACTGGAAACGCCCGCTGGCTTTGAGTTAAATTCCTCACTTGTTGCAGGACGTGTGGGAGAGTTTCTGCAGACCCGCTTGCAAAACTATAAACCAAGGATTGATCTTATTCCCGCTCGCAAACAAGGGACAAAGTTCAGCCCCGACAACCTCGAAATCTTAAAACCGTTGTTGCAAGCCAACATGATCTTCATGGGGCCAGGCAGTCCCAGCTATGTTTCTCGTCAGTTACGTGGCACATTGGCCTGGGATATCCTCCGCGCGCGGCACAGGCTTGGCGCAACCCTGGTCTTTGCTTCCGCTGCAACGATTTCCGTTGGCGAGTGGATTTTGCCTGTTTATGAAATTTACAAAGCCGGCGAGGATGTGCATGTAAAAGACGGGCTGCGTTTTTTTTCCGATTTTGGATTGCACCTCTGTTTCATTCCGCATTGGAATAATACCGAAGGCGGCGCGGATCTGGATACAAGCCGCTGTTTCATGGGCATGGAGCGTTTTGAGCAATGGCGCAAACTAACCCCCGCGCAAAATATCATCGTCGGGCTGGATGAACATTCGGGCATCATCATCGATTGTGAGAAAGAAATTTGTTCTGTGTACGGTCTCGGTTCGGTCTCTATTTTGAAACGTGACACCCTGGAAATCTATCCTGCTGGTGCAAGTTTTTCATTAAATGAACTTGGCAATTACATCACACCCGAACCAATTGAAAGAGGGATTGATCCCAAAGTATGGGAAATGGCGCTGAATTCAAGCAATAGTCACGCCAAAGTAGAACCCCCCTCAGACGAAGTATTATCCCTGCTGGAACAACGCAGGCAGGCGCGTGTCAACAAGAATTTTGCCGAGTCAGACCGCCTGCGTAATATGATCACAGCGTTGGGGTGGGCGGTACAAGATGGCAGGGAAGGGCAGAAGTTACTCAAGTTGTAGGTCACGCTCCAGTGGTTTGTTCACCTGTTGCCTGGTCTACTTGTTTACCCGTCTACCTTCATTTATGCGATAAAATATCTGCGCAAGATTTCACAAGGAGATACTATGCGCGCGGTAGATATCATCATCAAAAAACGCGACAAAAAACAATTAACAACCGCAGAGATCGAATTCTTTGTGCGTGGTTTTACGAACGGGGAAATTCCAGATTATCAAGCCTCCGCTTTTGCAATGGCAGTCATGCTCAACGGCATGACACCCACAGAAACCACCGATCTTACGCTTGCCATGGCACATTCCGGGCAGGTGCTTGACCTGTCCAAGGTAGTGGATATTGCAGTAGATAAACATTCCTCCGGCGGTGTGGGGGATAAAACGAGCATCTCGGTCATGCCGATGGTGGCGGCTTGCGGTTTGCCGGTTGGGAAAATGTCCGGGCGCGGACTGGGCTTCAGCGGCGGCACCCTTGATAAATTGGAATCCATTCCTGGTTATCGTGTGGATATGACTACTGAGGAATTCAAAAAACAATTAAAAGAAAAAGGCATTGTGCTGACGGGTCAATCTTTGGACCTCGCGCCTGCCGACGGCAAAATGTATGCACTGCGCGATGTAACAGGAACGGTGCCTTCCATTCCATTGATTGCTTCCTCCATCATGTCCAAAAAGATTGCCGCTGGCGCGCAAGCCATTGTGCTGGATGTAAAAACTGGCTTGGGCGCATTTATGCAAACTTTGGACGAAGCCCGCGAACTCGCGGATTTAATGGTGGCTATCGGTCGTTTGGCGGGGCGTAAAACGGTTGCCCTGCTCTCAGATATGAATCAACCCCTGGGAGCGGCGGTTGGAAATGCTCTCGAAGTGCTGGAAGCAATAGAAACCCTGCGTGGCGGCGGTCCTGTCGATTTTCGCGAGCATTGTTTGCATGTGGCTGCGCATGTGCTTATGTTGGGTAAGCGCGCAAAAGATTTGAACGAAGGCCGTGTAATGGCTGAAAAATCCATTGCGGATGGCAGCGCATTGGAAAAATTACGCGTGCTGGTGCAAGCGCAAGGCGGCGACGTTTCGTATGTGGATGATGCCTCAAAATTCGAACTCGCAAAATATGTCGAAGTGGTCAATGCCCCTCGAAGCGGATTCATCTCCCAGGTCCATGCCAGGATCGTAGGCGAAGCGTCGGTTGCCTTGGGAGCAGGCAGGGCAAAAAAAGGCGATACCGTGGATCATGCCGTTGGGTTTGTCATTCATAAAAAAGTGGGGGATAAGGTTCAAAAAGGCGAGCCTTTGGTTGAGATCCACGCGAATGACGAAGATAAACTGGCTGAGGCGCGCAAGGCGTTGTTGGTTGCCCATCAGATCGTTGCTGAAATTGTCCCGCCATTGCCGCTGTTTTACGAGTAAAATAGTTGAGAGCCTTGCGATTTTTCAAAGAATCGGGCATACTTAACACAGGAAAACGGTTATGGCAAAAGTCTCGTTGAGAAATTACATTCGTGAAATAGAAAGCCTCATTGAAAAAGGACATACGGATAAGGCGATTGCTCACTGTCGCCACATTTTGCAAACCTTCCCAAAACATCTTGAAACTTATCGTTTGTTGGGCAAGGCTTATCTTGAGTCACGGAGCTATAACGAAGCGGTTGATATTTTAGGTCGCGTGCTTATATGTGTGCCGGATGATTTTGTTTCACATGTCGGCTTGAGCATTATCCGCGATGAAGAGAACAAATTGGATGAAGCCATCTGGCATATGGAACGTGCTTCTGAATCTCAGCCGTCGAATGCCGCTATTCAAGGTGAACTGCAAAGATTGTATGGCCGCCGCGATGGTTCGAAACCGCCCAAAATCCGTATGACGCGTGGCGCACTTGCGCATATGTACGTTCAGGGTGAATTGTATCCGCAAGCCATTTCGGAGATCCGCGCTGTACTGGTGAAGGATCCGCAGCGCACCGATATGCAGATCTTGCTGGCAACTTCTTTTTTCAAAAGTGGGCAAAATTTAGCGGCTTCTGATCTTTGCAATCAATTGCTTACAGAATTCCCATATTGCTTTGATGCGAATCGCATCATGGTTGATCTATCCTCCGCAATTGGCGATGATTCTGAAAATACCCAAGTCTATCGAATGCGTGTAAGCGAGTTGGATCCTTACGCAGCATTCGCTAAAAACTCAGTCTTTCAAATTAGTGAAGTCCCTGATGAATCCGTGAATTTGGAAAGACTTGAAGTTTCCGGTGATGAATTTTCAACAGGACAGGAGTGGAGTTTCCCGAGCAGTCATGGTTCCGATTTTTCCCCCGTGCCTGCGCTGGGTGAACCCCCTCTTGATAATCAACCAGATTGGTTGAAATCTGCCATATTTGCAGGCGAAATGTCTCACGCATCCCCTCCGCCCGCAGAGGACTCATCCGTGCATGGGCCCTTTTCCGCCGAGGCAAAAGATGATATCCCGGATTTTCTCCGTGATGCCGGCTGGGCAGAATCCGATATACCCGAACAACCCTCATCCAATATTGGCATAGATAGCTCAGAAAAACTTGTCCCTGCCGATATACCGGACTGGCTCAGAGGACAAGCCCCTATCTCAGCGGACTTGGTTCCTATCTCCAAAACCCGTTCTGATGCAGTAAAACCTGTCCAACCTGTCCAACCTGTCCAACCTGTTCAAACTCCTAAATGGGCAACCGGTGAGCTCCAGCGACCACGCCTGGCTAACTTGAGTGATCCTTCGCAAGCCAGGTCCACCAGCGATGCTTCCGATTGGCGTAGTGGAGCCGACAGGGCCATGGCATCCGATGTTTCCTCAGAACCTGTCAAAATACCTGATTGGTCGGTCAACATTGAAAATACCCAGGCTGGCAGTAGATCGGAAGATATCCCGGAATGGCTGCGGGACCTTGAAACGAATAAGGAATATACTCCGTCGAATGACATCCACGACACGTTAGCTAATGAACAGGATGATGCAGTGGCATGGCTCGAATCCCTTTCCGCCAAGCAGGGTGCCAAACCCGAAGAACTTGTTACCGATTCCAGCAAAGGCCATGAGAAACCGCAGGAATGGATAACCCAAGCGCAGAACATGGGTCAACAAACTTTTGCCGATCAGGAAATTGCGCAAAGCCTTGACGCATCTACCCAGGAACAGGATGATGCAGTGGCATGGCTTGAATCCCTTTCTGTCAAGCATGGGGCCAAACCTGAAGAACTTGTCACCGATTCCGGCAAAGGCTATGAGAAACCGCAGGAATGGATGACCCAAGCGCAGAATATGGGTCAACAAACTTCTGCCGATCAGGAAATTGCGCAAAGCCTTGGCGCATCTGCCCAGGAACAGGATGATGCAGTGACATGGCTTGAATCCCTGGCCGTCAAGCATGGAGCCAAACCCGAAGAACTTATCACCGACCCAGGCAAACGTAGTGAAATCCCACCCGAATGGGTGCAGCAGACGCAGTCTATGGACGAGACTCAACCTGTTCCTTCCCAAGAACCCATCAAATCCAATTGGGTTGCTGAAGCTCAGAACATTGACGAAGGATTCTTTGCCGAATTTGAAAAAGCTTCCACACCTACACCAGCCATTGACGAAACCGGGATGTGGCTTCGTAACCTCGATGAAAAAGAAAGACAGGAAGAACAAACTGAAGAGCAAAAAATTGAGCGCCGAGATAAGCCTGAGTGGTTAAGTGAAACCCAGCAGTCGATCTATGCTGGCGACCCGTCCGTTTTATCTGATGAACAATTTTCCTTCGCAGATAATAACCTGTACAATCAAGATCTTTCCAATTGGCTCAGCAGTTTGGATGATGAGCCCGGCCTGGATTTTAACCCTGAATTGATTCGAGCCTCTGAAAGGCCGCCATTCCCAAGCATGCCCGAAAAACAATTCGGAACACAACATACCGTCTCTGATTTATCTGGCACACCCGGTGGTAAGGATGCAGGGGATGAATCCTTGAAGGGACCCATCGCCTCAACTCCGACTGAGGAGCCTGTTCCAGTAAACATGAAAGCGGGCCTCCCGGACTGGCTGCAAAATGAGGATGAGACAGCTGTTGCCCCGAAGGAAGCCAATGACGATGACACAGCGCCCTGGTCGATTCGCGAACACTGGGAGGCGGAAGAAACGCCGCAAGAGCCCAGACCCACCTCGCCTTCCGACTGGCAGCCTTTGGAAGAAATAACCTTTGAAGAGCCCAAGCCAAGTCAGGCAGTGCAGGCTCTCAAACCGAAAACAAGGCAGCCCTCATCTCAATCGCGTGGAATTCCGACTATGAAGTTTTCTTTTTCTCCAGAGCCGATCGAACCCATTCGCGCTTCTACTGCAAGGAAGAAATCCCACACAACACCATCCCAGCCAAAAGCGGAGGGGCAGGACAATGTTGACGCGTTGAATCAGGCCAAGGGTAAGTTGGACCAAGGCGATATACCCGCTGCATTGGATCATTACAGGAAATTAATCAGGAAGGGCAAGCATCTTGAAGAGACCATCCGTGATTTGAATGAGTCGATCTATCGTTATCCTGTGGAAGTTGGCATCTGGCAGACGCTGGGGGATGCTTACATGCGCGCAAACCGCTTAATGGAAGCGCTTGAGTCTTATAACAAGGCCGAAGAATTAATTCGTTAATATTTGTCATTGTTGTTCAATCGTCCAGCATGGTGATTGGACAACAATGACATCAATTTTTATTCTGGAGGAAATCTGTGGAAAGAACGCTCGTACTTGTAAAACCTGATGGCGTGCAACGCGGCTTGGTCGGTGAAGTAATTGCCCGCTTTGAGCGCCGCGGACTTCGCCTCGTTGCCGGGAAATTCATGCAAGTCAGCCAGACATTGGCTGAAACCCATTATGCCGAACACAAAGCCGAATCATTTTATAATGACTTGATCTCGTATATCACATCCGGACCTGTGATGGCGATGGTTTGGGAAGGCCCAAGCGCTATTGCTGCTGTGCGTCAGACGGTAGGATCCACCAAGCCTCTCGAATCCGCGCCAGGCACAATCCGCCAGGACTATGCTCTCGAAGTGGGGCGCAATCTGATCCACGCTTCGGACAAACCTGAAACCGGTCAACGCGAAGTTGCGCTCTGGTTTAAGCTGGAAGAACTCGTGGATTGGAAACGCGCAGTAGATGCATGGGTGTTTCAGAAGTAAAGTATATCTTTTAAATTAAAGTAATCCGCTGTCGAGTAATCTTGCAAGGGGGCATGTTGTTTCTTCCGCTGAATAAAGGAGAAATTAGTATGAAAAGATCACCATTGTTAACCACAGCATTGATACTTGTGCTTGCGGCATTAGCCTGCACCTTTCCGGGTACGCCCACTGGTTTCACAGAGACGCAGGTGGCATTAGCCGTTCAGCAAACCAGCGTGGCAGTCCAACAATTAACGCTGGCAGCGGGTGGCATGGCTGCAAACCTCCCACAGCCAGAGGCAACCTATACACCTTACCCGACTTATACTTCGGCTCCCGCCGAGGCAGCTGTCATCCCCACATTCACCCCGGTTGATATGCGGGCGCGCATCAAGGCTTCCAACATTCTCATCTATGAGGATATCGCGGGTTATACATCATTGGTACCGATGGTCAGCAGCACCATCAACACGATGAACTTTTCAGGCGGCAAAATCGTGAACACTGGCGATGCTTTGGGCACCTTCAAGGAACATGCCAATTCTGCGACCAAGTGGGACTTAATGATCGTCGCCTCAGAAGTACGCTCCGAATTCAGCGGCGAAATGTTCGAAATGATGTATGACCATATCGAAAGTGGCGGAGCGGTTATCATCGAAGCCTGGCATTTGGATAAGATCGTTAATGGCAAGATCGCTCCAATCTTAAGTAAATGTGGCGTCGGTTTCTTCCGTGATTGGATACGCGAGTACGATTATGATCCTTTTAATTTCTCAATCTACTGGCTGGATAAGTCTCATCCAATACTCTCCTCGCCAAACACAGTAGCGGCGCCGTCCTATCCATATCCGGAATGGTTCACTGACGCCGGCGACTTGCTAAAACTAAGTTCAGGCGGAGATGCAGTGATGGTGGGCGGCCTTCATCTTGACCGTAAATCCGATTATGGCGTGTTGGCTGTGTGCATGGGCGGGCGGATGGTTATCCAAACCTTTTCATCTCATGATTACAAATGGGATGTCGTACAGCCCCTGTGGGAGAATTACATTACCTACACCCTCACCAAACATTACGAAAACACACCCTGAGTGAGCAGGCATGAAGAAGCCTTGACCGTTGCTCCGATGATTTCGCTTTTCGAAATGCGCAATTCATAAAAACATCCTGCAGAATTCAAAATCTACAGGATGTTGATTTATTGCAATCTCAGCAATACTTTTCCACCCTCCCATAATTCTTCGAGCTGATAGAAATCGCGCTGGTCTGGAGAGAAGAGGTGGACGACGACGTCGCCGTAGTCCACGACAACCCAGCCGTCGCGTGAGTTGCCCTCTTTTTTGCCCTTCTTGCGGTGCTTTTTGCGCATTTCATCCACCGAGGCATTGGCGAGGGCGTCTAGCATGCGGTCACTGGTGCCGGTGCAAATGATGAAATAATCGGTAAATGTAATGATGTCCTTCAGATCTATCAGGACGATGTCCTCCCCCTTTTTGTCTTCCAGGGTACCGGTGATGCTGCGGGCTAGTTCTATTGGTTCCAACCGAAAAGGGTCTCTCCTATCGTCGGCCAAGCAAAGGGATGCGAGACAACGGATTATATACGGAGCCCCCAGGTTTTAGATCGCTGCGAAACAAGGTGACTGAATCGATCAGCGCGGCCGCCGTTGGCTCCAGCTTGACGGAGGCCATCACCTCGCCGATGCGCCTGAGGTTGGCCAGCCGGTGCTCGCGCCGCACGCGCGCCAGGGTGAGGTGCGGTGTGAAGCTACGCTCTTCAGCGGGATAGCCCAGCTCGGCCAATTTGGTTTGGATTCCCTGCTGCAAGACCTGCAACTCCGCCGGCGCCTTCACGCCTACCCAGAGGACTAACGGTTTCTGGGCGTTTGGAAAAACACCGAACTCAGAGAACTCGACCTGCATAGGTGCTATCGTTTGCGCCTGCTGCTCAATAATGGCTGTGATGAGTGGAAGGTCCTGTTGCTTTGTTTTCCCCAGAAATATTAGTGTCAGATGGATATTTTCGGTGCGTACCCAGCGCAACGGCAGATCCGACAGGAGTCTTTGCAGTGCCACACTGAGTTTATCCAACTCCCGTTGCATGGCATCCGGCAGTTCCAAGGCAATGAAGGCGCGCACTATGGACATAAGCGGCGATTTTACTCGCTGGGCGCCTGACCCGCTCGGCGCAACAAGCGCTCGTAGTCCGCGGGGCGATCGACATCGATGGCGATGGAGGAGTCCAACCAGGGCAGCCAGTCAACCGGGTACGTCGAGAAAATAGCTCTCCCACCTACGTCACCTTGCAGCTGGAGGAAATCGGGGAAGGTGCTGCGGTCGAAGAGCACCGGGTTGCTGCGCTGACCATCTATTTGGGGCGCCACAATGGGCGCCAGGCTGGCGGCATGCCGGGTGCAAAGCGCTTCAATGAGCGCCACAGGCACCTGCGGCTGGTCCACTACAAGGAACAGGGCCGAGCCCACCATAGGAGGCAGGGCGGCCAACCCAGCTTTGACGGAGCTGCTTTGTCCATCCTCCCAAGATGCATTGCGCACGATAACTACATCCAGTTCGCCAAGGGTAGCTTCCACTTCTTCCGCACCTGCGCCGGTGACCACCACCACGGGCCACAACCCAGCCGCCAGGGCGGTCTGGGCAATGTGACGGACAAAAGGCCGGCCCTTCCATTCGAGCAATTGCTTTGGCCTCCCCAGCCGTTGCGAGCCACCACCCGCCAGCAGGATACCAGCCACCCGCTCGTGAACTGCGCTGACCTCTGGGGAAGATTCGAATGCGGCCACCAGCACGGCGTCGAATGCGGATAGGAGATTATCCGCCAGGCCGCGGGCGGCAGCCTCCAATTCAGGCGTGTCCGCTTGATTTAGGAGCGCCGTGCGGCGAGAGCCAGGGGGGATGTTTTTGAGCCCACCTTCTGGATGCAACAAAACAAGGGCGAGAGCCCGGGAGTCCACCGCGGCGCCAGATTTCAGCCCGCTGAGCTGGGCGAAGTACTCCGGGCGATGGACGCGGTCTTCGCTGAGGGGTTGACCTAACGCGGACAGCCCAGCGAGCACAACCACAGTCTCGATAAACGGCGGGATGGCCGGTTCGTGTTCGGCAGGAGCCTTGAGCGCCCGCCGGCGAGAGCCATCTGCCTCGATGAGCAAAGGCAGCCCATGCTGCCGGGCGAAAATAGAGAGGGTTTCAAGAGCGCCACCATCCAGCCCCGCCAGGCGACCGTCAGTAATTTCTACCCCCGTCAGGACGGTGACGGCAGGCAGCTTGGCGGCATCCAGGGATCTCAGCTCGCCGGCTTGATGAACGATAAGATGCTCATCGCCCAGTTGGGCCTGGCTGGAAGCCAAATGCGTGCTGGTGGTGACCAGGACAGGCTTATCAAAGAGCCGCGCCAGGGTAAATAGCGCGGCAGTCTTGCCCCCAGCCCCAACGAAAGCGACCTGAGGCGCCTCCCCCAGACGCAAGGCGCGCTTGAGGGGGATCATACCCATAGCTTGTGGCGCACAGCGGGGCGGGTCAGAAGCGCCTCCAGCACGCCGCCGCCAACG
>DATEDD010000029.1:0-5299 GCA_035286565.1 Anaerolineales bacterium | reverse complement strand
AGAATCTGGTCTATACACAAAATGCGACGATTGCCTTGAACATCGTGGCGCGTTCACTGAAGTTGGGCGCGGGCGACGAGGTTTTGTCCACAAACCATGAATATGGCGCAATGGATCGCACCTGGCATTTTCTGTCGAAGGAACGTGGATTTACATATATCAATCAGCCAGTTGATTTATCTTCGCAGGACGCTTTCCTAGAATCGTTTTGGCAGGGTGTGACCTCGCATACCCGCGTAGTTTTTCTAAGCCATATCACTTCGCCGACGGCAACGATTTTCCCTGTTGAAAAGATCATTCAACTTGCGCGCCCGAAAGGCATCATCACCATGATTGATGGGGCGCACGTGCCGGGTCAATTGCCGCTTCAACTCGATTCCCTTGGCGCGGATTTTTATGGCGGTAATTTGCATAAATGGCTGTGCGCGCCGAAGGGCGCGGGATTTTTATATGCACGCCCTGAGGTTCAACATTTGCTCAAGCCGCTGGTTGTTTCATGGGGATATGAATCCGAAACGCCGAGCGGCTCCACTTTCATTGACCAGCACGAGTGGTGGGGCACGCGTGATCTTGCGGCGTTCTTATCCGTCCCTGCGGCGATTGAATTTCAGGAAAAGCATGATTGGGTTAAAGTGCGAAGCGACTGTCATCAATTGGCAATTGAGACCTGGGGCAGGATCAACGCATTAACAGGACTGACTCCGCTTCACGCAACGCGCTCCGCCGAGGGCTGGTTCGCCCAGATGACAGTATCTCCGCTCCCAGCCCAGACTGACATCATCGCTTTCAAGAAAAGACTGTACGATGAATACCGCATCGAAATTCCGCTGATTGACTGGCACGGGCACAAATTAATCCGCCTGTCCGTCCAGGGATATAATACAAGGCGCGATATGAACGGTTTGCTGAATGCCTTGAAGAAATTACTTGCCTGAAATTCAAAGCCAGACGTATTTATGACTCATCTGTAAAAACACAAAACCTTAACGCAAGGACGCCAGGACGCAAAGAAAAATTATTAGCTACCCGACACTTTGTCATAAGAGCAATGCGTTGGTCGAGTAGGCGGTGTTTTTCCGCCGTATCGGGACCAACAGTGGCAAATATGCCTGAAATGTGGTCTCGATACGCCCCTCAAAGAGCATTCTGGGCTACTCGACCACCACTTAATTCGAAAGTGTCGGGTGGCTAGAAAAATTATAGTTTTAACGCAAAGATTGCAACTTTTCGTCCCAGGAACGCGCAAAAGTAAAGTATCTTTTGAAAACCTTGGCGACCTTCCGACTTCGCGTTAAAAGCTTGACTTTTTGCAATGGACACATTTATGAGAAAGAAAATCAACCATGTTATTTTCCTCTCGTTCCTTTTGCTGACACTTCCCCCTTCGGGGACGATGCGACACGGCTCACATAGTCCCGATGCTCTTTCGGGAGTGCAAGCCTTTAGTCTGTCGCCGCCAAGAGAGGTAGCTGCGCGTCCCAAGCCACAAAGCCAGATCGCTTCGCCCAGCCAGTTAATTGAAGCAGTCAATAATTTACGCATCTCCTATGGATTGCCGCAATTGACCTGGCATTCCATTTTGATGCAGTCAGCCCAATCGCAGGCCGATTACATGGCGGCCACTGGGCAGGTGACACATTCCAGGCCGGGCGGGATGAGTTACACCCAGCAATTGCTCTCGCTTGGATTCCCACTTGCAGGTGATCTTTCCCTCGGCGGTTTTCGTTCGGAAAATATTTTGAGCACTGGCAGCCCATTAATTTGGGATGGCGTCCCGCCGGGCTGGCAGGACGATGTTCACATGAATACAATGCTTTCACAAAATTTTACACATATCGGTGCAGGAATTTCACAGGGATCGCAAGCCTATTACTATGTAGTTGATACAGCCGCCGTAACCGGCAGCGGTCAAATGCAGGAAAGCGCCTCAACTATTCTTGGCAGCGCCCCCGGCGGATCCGGGGCAGCGGCTGGTGTCAGTCAATATATGGTGCCTGTGAGTATAAGCACCTCCCGCCCGGATGGAGATGTCTTCCATAAAGTGCAATACGGACAATCCTTATGGAGTATCGCCATTGCTTATGGCACAACCATAAAAAATATTCAGGCATTGAACAACCTCGGCCAGGATCTCGTCGTATATCAGGAACAGGAATTGCTGGTGCAAAAAGCCGCCACACAGCCGGCCTCTTCGATACCCTCAGCAACTCCGTCACCGCAGTTTACAGCAACAGCAGTTCCCTCAACAGCCACAATTCCTGCAGTGGTTGTCCCAACAGACTTGAATGCAACTGCCACTCAAGAGATGGTGGATTTTGTCGAACAAGATTCAAAACCAGTCTCATCACAATTTTTAGTTGTTCTATTGATCATCGCATCCTTTGTTGGCGCAGGCGTGGCAGTTTGGCTGATCCGCGATCCGAATTAATATTAATATTCGAAAAGGTATGATCCTTTTCGGACAACATGTCTGATAAAACGGCACAAAGAAAGGGCTTTCTAGGATAACATGGATATTACATTGGCGTTAGGCGGCGGTGGAGCCAAGGGAAATTCTCATATTGGTGTACTTCGACGACTCGAAAAAGAGGGATATAGAATCCGTTCAATTGCGGGGACAAGCTTTGGCGGCCTCGTTGCCATTTTTTACGCATTGGGATATTCGCCATCTAAATTGATGGATATTTTTGAAGCCGTTGACCAAAGCCGCTTATATGGGCGAAGCGCTGAAGATGGTCCATCCTTACTTGGGCTTTCAGGCGTTCGAAAGTGGCTGGATCAAACCGTAGGCAAGAAAACTTTTGACGATTTGTCCATTCCATGCGCAGTCACAGCAGTAGATGCTAAAACAGGCGGCGAGGTGATCATCACAAAAGGCTGGTTGAAGGACGCTATTCTGGCTACGATTGCATTGCCTGGAATTTTTCCGACACATCACTTGAATGAATGGGAGCTGATGGATGGCGGGGTTTTGAACCCGGTGCCTGTCTCGGTGGCGCGCATTTTATCCCCAGATCTTCCCATTGTTGCCGTTGTACTTAATGATCCGATGGATAAACCAGTACGTACCTATAGAATTCCCCTGCCGAGCATGTTTCCACGTGTGTTTACGAACCGCATCACTCGCTTGAATATCGCCCGATCATTTGATATATTCATGCGTGGGGTTGAAGTCGGGAGCCGTGCTGTGGCGAAATATCGATTGGAATTGGATAAACCAGACGTCATCATCCGCCCGAAAGTGCAAGCGATCGACTTGCTTGATATTGTGGTTGTTCGTGATGTAGCACAACTTGGCGAGGATGCGGTCAAAGAAGTATTACCGCAGCTCAAACGCGCAGTTTCATGGCAAAGGCGTGTCGGAAAAAAGCTATTTGGATCAAATTAATATTTGATGAGACGGATCATCCCGCGGGCGTTATCCTGACGGCCCAGCTCGCTTCGCGGCTCACCGTGTCGAAGGGGTTACATTGTGAAAAGTCTTTAATTACAGTAGTCTGCGGACGTTTTGGGTAAAGTGAGTCAATGAGTCGTGATTTACGCAAATATATGAAAGATACAAACACGCGCATTTTGATCAGCGCGTTTATATTGTTGTTTATCGTAGGGCTTGGATTGATCTGGGCCGTCTATGGTTTCAGCGCGGCAGTTTCGGGATTTCTTTGCCTGCTTGGCGCGACCGTCCCCATTGCTTTAATTTTCCTGGCCTTGTTTGGGCTGGACTGGATCGTAAAACGTGCAAACCGCGATTAACACCGAACTCATTGCATTCGACAACTGGACATTACGCGTTCGTCCATCGCAATCCGCAAACCCGCGTCTGCTCCTGCTCATTCATGGTTGGACGGGCGACGAAAATTCCATGTGGGTCTTCACTCGCGGGCTTTCATCCGATTATTGGATGATGGCGCCGCGGGCGCTCCATGCCGCTGAATCCAGTGGATTCTCCTGGCGCCCGCCTCGTGGGACGATTCGACACGCTCAAGGCGGCGATTTTGGTGTGCCCAGCCTCGAGTCGCTGTTGCCCTCCGTCGAGGCGCTGATCCTCCTCATAGACCAGTACTCCGCTTCGGTTAAGTTGGATGCGAGGCAATTCGATTTATTCGGTTTCAGTCAGGGCGCGGCGATGGTCAATTTAATTGGATTGTTATATCCGCACAGAGTTCGCAAGATGGGTGTGCTGGCGGGATTTATGCCGCCTGGCGTGGATGATTTGATTTCGAAAAAATCACTCGTCGGGAAAAATATTTTTGTTGCGCACGGCACGCTCGATCAAAAAGTGCCTGTTGATCTGGCGCGGGCTTCGATGGGCCTGCTGGAGCAAGCCGGCGCACAGATAACCTATTGCGAAGATGACGTCGGGCATAAGTTGAGCGCCAATTGCCTGCGCGCCCTGGAAGATTATCTTTCTTCTCCCGAGGGGGCGGTTAAAGATTAAGCCATTCTCACAAGTCCGTTGACGTTGATTTTGTTTGCAGGTATGCTTGTAAATCAGTTTAGCGCGACATAAATGTCGCGGTACGATTTTTATAGTAAAAGGTGCATGATGAAAAGACCGCTTTCAAGACGTGATTTTCTAAAAATAACAGGTGCTGGGCTGGGAGCATTGGCATTTAATCCATATAAATTTTCCGAACTTGATGCTTTGTATCTGCCAAAGCGATTGCCGCAATTCCCAGCCAGTGAGATCATTGGGCGCGTGGTTGACCCTGATATAGACCTTCGCAGCCGTCCTACGAACGATCCTGGCTTGAACACCTCCATTGGAAAATTATCAGCCGATTCACTTGTCGAGTGGGGACGTGAGGTGGTCGGGAACGTGGTCGGTGGTTTATCCAATCAGCGCTATGTGGAGACGCCTCAGGGGTATGTTTATGGTTCGGTTGTTCAGCCCACTAAAAACAAGCCCAACACACCAATTACTGAAATGCCCAGCGGACAGCCCGGGTTTTGGGCGGAAGTGACTGTGCCTTACATTGACCTGACACATGAAGGCGTGGTCGCCTCGCCCTGGCTTCAAGATCATATTATTTATAATTTCCCGCCGCGCCTATATTATGGCCAGGTAGTGTGGATTGACCAAGTTCGCCAGAACAACGGCTTTGTGGAGTATCGCTGGAATAAAGATGCATACGGGCATGGTTATGGGTATGGCGGCTCTTATGGTGAATATTTTTGGGGAGACGGCGCAGGCTTGAAGATGCTCACCGAAGAGGATGTGGCGCCCATCAGCCCGGATATGGACCCCAACGAGAAGACAATTGCTGTAGACCTTGATTACCAAACTTTGTCCTGCCTT
>DATEDD010000028.1:0-4875 GCA_035286565.1 Anaerolineales bacterium | reverse complement strand
TTATTCGAAGGGTAGGTTTGCTGCCGGTCAAAGCCTGTATTTTCGTAAGACAACAAGTCCGACCTATTAGAGTTTTCGCAATCAGCCCCTTTTAATGACGATGCCAATTATTGTTCAAATAATACGATCTTATATCCCAAGGCCGTGAAGAACTTGAGCAAATAAGATTCTGCATTCTTTTGCCCTTGCACAAGGATGCCATCTTCAAGCGCGGCTTTGCGAATCTCATCCTCCGCCGCCTGGCGGGCGAGCGTTTCAAGGTCTACAGACCCTTTGGTGAGCAAGCCCGTCTCACGGTCATAGACATAGGATTTTTCGTTATCAAGCGTTGCAATAAAGATCTCGGTCGGAGGCAAACGCACATACAGCACACCGTTATCCAAACGCATATCCGCGGGCTGTAATTTTTCCATGTCAATGCCTGCGATCACAATGCCGTGCGCCACGAACAATAATTTATCGCCAAACGCGAAGCCAAACGTGCCCTGCCCCACCTCGGTGGTGATTACTTTTTCGATACTGTACTGGATAGTCTCCAAACGAGCCAGCGCGCGGATTTCATGGATATACGTGGCGGGGTCGGGTATGATCGTGGGCATAGGATTTATCATCTGCGAAACTTGGGTTTGCAAAGCCTCGTTGGCCTGATTGATCTGTTTTAACGGAGCCGTTGCCGCTGCCGCGCTCTCGCGCACGGTCTGTACGATAAAATAAACCCCAGCCGCCAGGACCGCCAATATCAGGATGGACATGATCTTGTTAAATGCGTTTTTCATTTTCGTCCTTTCCACTCTTGTTGCATAAACTTCAAAATTCAGGTTTAGTTATTTGTGCTGGATTTTGTAAATCTTGTCTTATTATAGCAACATCAGTATGATTGCGCGCAACCAGTATTGAAAGATGAAAAAAATCCTGCTCGTACTCTCCCTTGTTGTTTTTGGATGTTCACTCCCTGTGACTTTGGGGACTCCCACGCCGATTCCAACGCTCACCCCTGCGGGGATTTCTACCCCCACACAGACGCCTCTCGCCACGCCCGAGATTGGCACTGAGAAAATTCCATTGATCCTCGCCTTTGCCCCTTCCACGCCACGCACCGACGAAAGCATGGCGGCGGGAGCGTTGATTACAGCATTTCTTGAATCGCGTACAGGCTATCGGGTTGTCTCGGTTGTGTCTTCCTCCGAGCAGAGTCTGGTGGAGGCTTTCGCAAAGGGCAACGCACATATCGGAGCGTTCTCGCCATTCGCCTACCTGCTAGCGCGTGAAAACGACTCGGTTACTGCCTTGCTGGCGAGCGTGCGTGACGGTGGAGCATTCTACGGCGCGCAGATCATCGCCAACCGCGAAAAAGAATTCACATCTTATTATGATGAAGAACGAAGTGAAAACACAACCGACTCCGCCAGCGCCCTGAAACAATTTGACGGAAAGAAAGCCTGCTGGAGTGACGAAGTCTCGCCATCAGGATATGTTGTGCCGCTCGGTTTGCTGAATCAGGCTGGGGTCCAGATCAGAAGCGGGGCATTCCTCGCAGGTCAACCAAGCGTTGTGCGCGCCGTCTATGCGGATGACATCTGCGATTTCGGCGCAACCTTCATTGACGCACGCGATTCGCCGGCGCTCGAAGCGGATTATGGCGATGTGATGGACCGGGTGATCGTCATTTGGCGCATCCCCAATATTATTCCCTATGAAAATATTTCGATGGCAAATTCCCTGCCGATTGAAATGCGCCGAGTGATCCAGCGCGCATTCATTGACCTGATGCTCACGTCTGATGGCAAAGCCGCCATACTGGCCGTTTACGGCATGGATGAATTGCAGGTTGTGGAGGATGCCGCGTATGCGGATTTCGCTTCCTATGTGAAGGCTTCGAGGCTGGACTTGTTGAGTCTGATCAAATAGTTGTTATTTGAAAAACACTCCCCAAACGGCCAACATGCTAAAAATAATAAGTACAACGCCAAGACTTGTAATGATCTCACGTGGTTCGCGCTGATCGCTTAAAGTCATTTCGGGAGGCATGCCAGTCACCATCCAACGCGCACCGGCGAACCAGGTAAAGATCACGCCGCCGAGCAAGCCGCCAATATGTCCCCAATTATCAATGCCGGGCGATAAGCCAATAAATAAATTAATCGCGATTATGAAAACCGTGTTGCCAATTGCCTTGCGCGCCTGATCGCCAAATAACTCACGGTTCTGATAGAAGAAGATCACCTGCGCCCCGATCAGCCCAAACACAGCCGTGGATGCGCCGACCGAATATCCGTTTTCACCGGTCAGGAGGAAGGAAAAAACATTCCCGGCAAATGCGCCGAGGAAATACAAAAGCGCAAACCTGACATGCCCAAATTGCCTCTCCATAAACGTGCCAATGGACAACAAAGCATACATGTTAAAGAAAATATGGGCGGGAGAGCCGTGCAGGAAAACAGGCGTGATAAAGCGCCATAATTCCCCCGCGCGGATGGCAGTATTGAAACGCGCGCCATAAACCTCAAGCCAGTCTATTTGATAGACGGCATATCCCCAGATCGCCACGCTGGCCAGTTGCAAAAGATAAACAATTACAGTAAAGCCGATCAGGACATACGTGACTGTCGGCGCGAGGGATGGCAGAGCGATGCGAACTGATTGGATTGGAGGAGCAGGCTTGGGCGTGCGCGAAGCGAGAGGCGAAGTTCCCGGTGGGGACGATATCGGTGGTTGATTCATAATGTCACCTTGCGATGCTGCACACGTAAATGTTCCGCTGAGATAATGGCATGTACCTTTCCCACGGTATCATCCAGATGAAAATCCTGATTGACGATCACATAATCGAAGGCTTCAATCCGCGATAATTCCTTGCGCGCCGTGGCAATCCGCAGCGATAGAGAGTCAGCCGTTTCGGTCTTGCGCTCACGCAAACGGTGTTCCAACTCATCTTCATTTTCACAGGTAATAAAGATCAACAAAGCCTCGGGGGCAAGTTTACGAACACTTTCCGCGCCTTGCACATCGAGGCGCATGACCACATCTTTTCCGCTTGCCAACGCCTCCCGCACCTGTGCCATCGGAATACCTTTGTAATCGCCGTACACCATTGCATATTCGATCAATTCATTCTCTTCGATCATGCGCGCAAATTCAGCCTTCGAAACAAACCAGTAATCCTTGCCATCGATTTCGTTCTCACGTTTTTCACGTGTGGTGGCGGTCACAACAAAGTGAAATGGGAATCCACGATCCATCATGCGCTGGACGATTGAATCTTTTCCAACGCCAGACGGGCCGGATATGACGATTAACAACGGTTGGGATTTGCGGAGTTCGAATGTTTTGGACATTCATCTATTTTACCAAAAAGGACGGGCCGAGTTCTACTTCAGAAATTCTCAGTTTGAAATATAGGCAAGATGAGGAAAAATGAAAGAATTTCTCGAAGCCGAGTCGATTGAAGCCCCGCTTGAGTTCAAACGCAGTGCGCGCAGGTTTATTTATTACCAATTGTTCAGAATGTCATTGCCGTTTGGGAAGTTTCTTGAGCCATCCGTCTGCACAACGCAGACAAGGCTGAAGTCGTTTACGTTGGAGGAATTGGTGAGGGCGGATGCGATTAAGGTGATTAAGGATGGGGTGTTGGAGGGCAGGGATTTTTTGTTGAGGGAAGAAAAATAGCATACAGATTTCTATTTTGGCGGGTAAGACAATAATCGCAAGTCGTGGATAAATTGATAGTCGCGTTGATTTTTTGTGATGAAGTCGCAGTCCAGAGACAGCGCTGTGGATGCAATTAATGCGTCAGGAATAAGCAACCCGTGACTCAAGCGATACATCCCAAGTAAATCAGTTGCGAGACCGCTAATTTGTTCCGTCAAGGGATACACCTGAAATCTTTGAAGAAACTGCTCCATTTTACGAAGTTCAGTTTTATTGCGACATCCGACAATTAACTCCATTTGCGTAATGACGCTTATCCCCAAATCAGATGTTTGCTCCATGTCGTTCAAACAACGAATTGCCTGCTCAGCTTGTAAAGCGGAATCGATAAGAATATCTGTGTCAACCAGTGTAATGCTCACGCCTTGCGTCCCCACTCGCGGCGGCGTAGATCGCGCACATACTCTGCGCCGTTACGAATATCCGAGCGGCTTTGCCACATGCCAATAAAAGGCTCATCTTTCAACTTTATTTTCTTAACCCTCTTAGTGACAACAGCAGGATAGCGCGCTTTCAGATAGTCCAAATAATCAAGCAGTTGTTTTTGGGCTTGAGGGGAGAGGGATGAAAAATCCTGTAAAATTCTTGGCGTTGCCATGGTTCACCTTGTTGAAAAAATTATAGCACAAGAAAGAAGCCTCCATGCCATCCGTCCACACGACGCAGACGTGATCGTGGTCGTGGTCGTTTGGGTTGGATGCGGTCGTGATGTCGGAGGTGATGGGGCCGATTTCAGAGGGTGTGTTTGAGAGTGGAGATCTTTTATTGAAGGAATAAAGCCTCGATCTTCCTCTAAATCAATAACTTATCATTGCCTCAGCGTAATATACTTCTTGCCCGGGTTGATTCCCACCCTCCCTTCAAAATAGCTCTTGATCGCTTTTATATCCGCATCCATATTTTCTGTCGGGTGAAATACTTGTCCAACATGCACGGTTTTCTTTGCGCCATCCACAACCGCCATCACTACGGGAATCCCTGCTTTTTTGGCGATGTGATAAAAGCCCAACTTCCATTCAGGGACTTGATAACGCGTGCCTTCGGGGGTGATGGTCAAAATAAATTTGTCTGATTTTCTGCAGGCTTCCACCATTTGCTCCACCAATCCCTGTGATTTGGAACGGTCCACGGGAACGCCGCCGCACCAGTAGAAAAACCAGCCGATGG
>DATEDD010000027.1:0-14754 GCA_035286565.1 Anaerolineales bacterium | reverse complement strand
AAGGGATCCGGGTAGAAGCCTGTGGTGTAGCCGGCCATATCGTACTTGCCGGTCGGCATCACACCGCCAGCTACATAGGAAGCGAAGAAGGTGCCAGCAGGCGTGTGGATCGGTTTGAACTCAACACCGATCTTGGCCAGGTCAGATTGAACGATGGTCGCAATGTCAATGCGGATCTGTGAAGTGGTGGTCTCGAAGTTGAAGGAGAGCTTCACGGTCTCGCCATTGCACTCGCCTGCGCGAATGCCATCAGCGCCGAGGGTGTAGCCGGCTGCATCAAGCAAAGCTGCAGCGCCATCAGGATCGTAGGGATCCGGCTGCAGGCTGGTGTTCGTCCACGAGGAGTTCGGCCACTGGCTGGCAGGGACGATGGTCTCGCCTTCCAGGAGCGTATCCACGATGGCCTGGCGGTTGATGCCGAGGGTAATGGCCTTGCGGACATTTACATCCTTGAACGGGCAGAAGCCGTCAACATCGGCGGCGCCGCGTCCATCAACACCGGTGGTGGTGCCCATGTTGAAGAAGTAGTGTTCGAAGTCAGCGCCGGGGACAACAATCAGGTGAACATCGGGTTCGAGGGCGCCAACGGTGGAGATTTCGGCTTCGCTGAAGTTCGGGAACCAGTCCAAATCGCCAGTTTGCAAGGCAGCCAAGGCGGTGGCAGGATCGGGAACAAAGCGGATCTGAACCTGATCAAGCGCCGGGAGGCCACCATGGAAGTTCGGGTTGGGCAGCAGCGTCATGTAGTCGCCAGGAATCCATTCCGTGATGACCCAGGGGCCGGAAGCAACTGTGGGCATGTGGATGAAGTCGTTGCTCTCCAGAGCGGTCTCGCCTTCAAGAATGTGCTTGGGCAGGATCGCGCCGGCGTTATTCGGGCCTTGGGTAAACAGAGTCTGCCAGGGCGGGAATAGCTCTGTGAAGGTGATCACGACTGTCAGATCATCGGGGGTTTCGATGCTGGCGATCTTGTCATAACCAGTGCGAGTCGTGGGAGCAGTGCCGGGATCCATGACAGCTTCCCAGGTAAACTTCACATCGGCAGAGGTAAGGGGCTCGCCATCGGACCAGAAGAGGCAGTCCTTCAACTGCCAGGTAATGGTAAGACCATCAGCAGATACGCCGCCATTGTCGGCGGTGGGAACGTCCGCGGCCAGTTCAGGAACAAAGTTGCCCTGGTCATCCCACTCGCCTAGACCCGCCAGCGTCAACTGGGTAATCCAGATCGCATAGGACATATTGGTGAAGTAGGGCACGATGCTGTCGGGTTCCTGATCCCATGCGCCGGTTACAGACTTGCCGCCATCAGGGAATGCAATCGGCTCGGTGCCGGCAGGCTGACAAGCCGCTGGGGCTTCCGTTGCAACTGGGGCAGGGGCTTCCGTTGCCGGTGCTGCGGGGGCTTCGGTGGGTGCGCCGCCGCAAGCCGCAAGCACAAAACTTGCAAGCACCAATAACGAAAGTAGAACAGAAAGGTTTCGTTTCATGTTTCTCCTCCTTAAAGAGAAATAGGTTTAAATGGAGGGTAGAAGGGAAAGAATTCGCTCTCTTCTCATGCCTCCTGACAAGCCCAGATTATACAACAAGAATGAAATCTACCATATGGGCAATGGATATCCAACTCCATTTAACCCGGCCGTGGATGGATCCTTCGGCCATAATCCCGCGATTTTCTCCCCGCACTTCGGACATCTTCCATCACCCGTAAGCCTGTATTCATGGACAATGTACCCGCTTCTTTTCACAAGCCGATAACTGCATCGCGGACAATGGGTATTTTCATATGCCTCAACATTCCCTGGTAAATTCCCAGCGTAGACATATCTCAACCCGGCCTCACGCCCGATATCCGCCGCGCGGATCAAGGTCTGCGCGTCAGTATTGTCAGGCTCGGTCATTTTGTAATCCTTGTGAAAAGCTGTGACGTGCCAGGGAATATCCAAAGATAAACTTGCGAGAAAACGCGCCGCCTCCCACAACTCTTCATTTGAATCATTGAATCCGGGAATGACCAAGGTCACCACTTCCACCCATAAGCCTGCTTCACGCGCGCGCTTGATCCCATCCAAAGTATTCTGCAATACACCGCCCAGCTTGCGATAATTTGTATCGTTCATACACTTCAAGTCAATTTTGTATGCATCCAAATACGGCGCGATATATTTCATCACTTCAGGTGTGTTGTTTCCGTTTGAAACATACGCGCACATCAACCCCGCTTGTTTTGCTTCCTTGAAAATCTCTACAGCCCATTCGCTTGTAATTAGCGGTTCATTATATGAAGAGACCACCACCGAAGCTTTTGTCATGCGGGCATGATCAACTATTTGCGCGGGCGTAATCTTCCTCACCAATTGAGCCGACACATCCGAAGCAGGATCGCGCATGGCTTGAGAAGTCAGAAAGTTTTGGCAGTAGGAACAGTGATAATCGCATCCCAACATCCCAAACGTCAGTGCATTCGAGCCGGGCATGACATGTGAAAAAGGTTTCTTCTCAATCGGGTCAACCTGCAACGCGGCTATATATCCATGCGGCACGCGTAATGTGCCGCCTTTATTAAATCGCACCTGACAGATCCCGCGCCTGCCCTCGCGGATCAAACAGCGGTGTCCGCATGCGAAGCAACGCAGGGAGTTATCTTCGAGTTTCTCGAATAACTCGCCTTCCACCGTCAAATCATCCAAGACATTTGCGAGGGAACTCATCTATAATAGTCCTATGTTAACCGTAGTCATACAAGCCGGCGGCGCATCCTCGCGCATGGGCGAGGATAAAGCCTTGAAGCCATTTCTCGGACGTCCACTCATTCAACGCGTGATCGAGAGATTGACTCCGATTGCAGATGAAATGATTGTAACAACGAATCGCCCCGCAGATTATGAATTCTTGAACACTTCGACAGGCTCAGTGCACCGCCTGCGCCTCGTCGCGGACCTCAAGCCTGGGCGCGGCGCGTTGGGCGGACTCTACACTGCCATCGCTTCCGCCGCTTCTCCATTCGTGGCGGTGGTGGCCTGTGACATGCCCTTCGCGAGTCCAATGCTTATCGAAGGCGCGCGCAGGCTCATGGTCGAGGAAGAAGCGGATGTCGTCATCGCAAAAACGGAGGCAGGCTATGAACCTTTCCATGCCTTGTACCGCCGTGAGACCTGCCTGCCAGCAATCGAATCTACGATGGATGCAGACCAATGGAAAGTGATCGCCTGGTTTCCACAAGTCAAAACGCGGACATTGTCATTGGTTGAAATGAAATCCCTGGATCCTTCGAGGTTATGTTTTTGGAATCTAAATACGCCGGAAGAATTTTTGGAAGCCGAGAGACGCGCTAGCGAACAATGAGCACGGGGCAGGGAGCGTGAGCCACAACTTTTTGGCTGGTACTTCCAAGCAATAAACCAGCCAGTGTGCCCAACCCGCGCGAACCCATCACGATCACATCACACTTGAAACTGTTGGCCACTTTAATAATGGCTTCAGCTGGCGATCCCTCGATCAACTCGACATGAATCTCGCAGGGGATCTTCCCGACTGTCTCCATGGCTTTTTGCACGAAAGCATTTGCATCATCCATGCGCGCATTTATTGCGGATTGCATGTTCGGCTCGCCAAGATAGGGCGGTATGAAATCATAAGCCACCACGATACGAAAATCTTTTGAATTCATAGCGCGCGCCAGTTCAGCGGCCTTGCGCGCGGCTTGGAGTGCATGATCCGAGCCATCAACCGCCAGCAGGATTTTGTCAAACATGGTATCTCCTTTTCTGTGGGGTACAATTTCATTATCAGCGTAGGTTGCGCTCTCTGGCGCAAGGCTTTGCGTGGCATCAGAGTGCGCCAATTACTTTCGTGAAATTAATTATACAATCATAGTGTCTGAATTTCATTAAAGGAGATTTACATGTCTTTAAACCCGTCAACCGCGCTCGGCGCAAGCCTTGACCTTATACGTCGGCAATTCCCAGGCCTGAACCGCCCCGCTGTTTTCTTCGACAACCCCGGCGGAACCCAGATCGCAAAACAATCCCTTGACCGTATCAATAAGTATCTAATTGAATGCAACGCCAACCATGCAGGCGCATTCGAAACCAGCATCGCCTCGGACGCAGTTCTGGATGAAGCGCATCGCGCCATGGCAGATTTCTACAATGCAGCCTCTGCCGGGGAAATCGTCTTCGGCAACAACATGACCAGCCTGACCCTGCACATCAGCCGTTCGATCTCGCGGGAATGGAATGAAGGTGATGAAATCGTGGTCACTCGTCTTGATCATGATGCCAACGTGACTCCCTGGGTATTGGCCGCGCAAGACCGCGGCGTTAAAGTCAATTGGGTGGATTTCGACGTGGAGGATGGCACGCTGAAACTGGATGATTTACAAAAAGCCCTCGAACGAAAACCACGCTTATTGGCTGTAGGTTACGCGTCCAACTCACTTGGGACGATCAATCCAGTTGCAAAGATCGTAAAGATGGCACATGAGGCCGGCGCGCTGGTTTACGTGGACGCAGTTCAATACGCTCCGCACGGCCCGATCGATGTGCAAAAATTGGACTGTGATTTCCTCGTTTCTTCAGCCTATAAATTTTTCGGAACACATGTGGGGATCTTATACGGCAAGCGTGCTTTATTGGAGAAATTATTTGCCTACAAAGTCCGCCCTGCCACAGATAAAATTCCCGGCAAATTCGAAACCGGCACACAAAATCATGAAGGCATTGCAGGCGTGCTGGGAGCGATTGAATATTTTGAATGGATTGGCAAAGAGTTTGGCGGCAGGTATGTGGAGGGGCTGAAAGAAGAAGGGTATCAAGGTCGCCGCCTGGAACTCAAGAAGGGCTTGACTGCCATTCGCTCCTATGAATTCGAACTTGGACGCGCGCTTCTTTCCGCCCTTGAATCTGTTCCTGGATTACATATCTATGGTCTGAGCGATGTTCGCCGTTTGGAAGACCGCGTGGCCACCTTTGCTTTCCGATTGAAAGATATGCCTCCGCGAGTCGTTGCTGAAAAGCTGGCTAAAGAGGGAATTTATGTATGGGATGGAAACTATTACGCCATCAATGTAACGGAAAGGCTGGGACTGGAGCAGCATGGCGGCATGGTGCGCGTGGGCGCGGCTCATTACAATACGCTCGCAGAAGTTCAGCGGCTAAAAGACGCGCTCATGAAAATTAGTGAGGGGTAGCTCTTAGACTTCCGAAGTCTGGCAGACTTCGGAAGTCTTTGGCGGAAGGGTTTCCAATATTGTAATCCTATTCAAATTGAAAAGTGCCATACTAAATTTTTCGGATTGAATGCATTTGTGCGCTTATTTTTTTTCAAACCTGAGGAGCAAAACATGCAAGCGGATCGCAAACCCACGAAACCGACAGGCCAGGGAAAATCGAAAACACAAAAAACGCAAACCGCGCATAAAGCAGCCGCGCCCAAACATCCTGAAAAAAAGTCCGTTCGTAAAATAAACCCGACGGCCCAACCCCAAATCGATAACATGCCGGGGCGCGAGCACGAGGAAGGTAAATTGCTTGCTTCGGAAGTGCGCTATCGCCGTCTCTTCGAAGCCGCAAAAGACGGTATCCTTATTTTGGATGCCGGTACGGGCGAGATTGTAGATGTCAATCCGTTTTTGATCGAACTGCTTGGCTATTCACACACCGAATTCCTTGGCAAACAATTGTGGGAAATTGGTTTGTTCAAGGATATTGTTGCCAATAAATCCGCTTTTCTAAAATTACAGGAGCAACGCTACGTTCGTTACGAGAATCTGCCCCTTGAAACCAAAGATGGGCGTTCCATCTGGGTCGAGTTCGTCAGCAATGTTTATGAAGCCGGTGACACACGGGTCGTGCAATGCAATATCCGCAACATCACCGAGCGCAAGCGGGCGGAAGAGATGTTGAAAGAAAGCGAAGAACGATTTCAAAACGCCTTCGAATACGCTGCGATTGGCAAGGCGTTGGTAGCTCCCAATGGCCGCTGGATTAGAGTAAACCGCGCACTTGTCGAGATGCTGGGTTATTCAAGGGAAGAATTGCTGACGATGACTTTCCAAGACATCACACACCCTGACGATCTCGAGACTGACCTCGTATACGTTCGTCAGATGCTGGCGGGCGAAATCCAAACCTATCAGATGGAGAAACGCTACTTGCACAAGCAGGGGCGGGTTGTCTGCGCACTGCTGAGTGTGTCGCTGGTGCGAGGCAAGGAGAACGAACCGCTGCACTTCATCTCACAAATTCAGGACATCACCGAGCGCAGGCAGGCGGTGGAGGCGTTGCAGAAAAGTGAAGAACAATACCGCGCACTAGCCGAAGGTTCACCCGATATGATTTTTGTGATTGACCGAGACGACCGCGTGCAGTACGTCAACACATTCGCCGCGCGGCAGGCTGGTACAACGCCGGAAAATGTAATTGGCAAACCGCGCACCGATTTGTTTCCACCCGATATTGCCGCGCAACAAGAACAATCCTTACAGCGCGTTTTCGAAAGCGGAGTGCCGCTGGTTAGCGAGTCCCCCCTCCGCTTCGGCGAACGAGAGATGTGGATCAGTAATCGACTGGTGCCCTTACGTGATAAATTGGGTAAGGTGACAGCGGTGTTGGGTGTCAGTCGCGATATCACCGAGCGCAAGCGCGCCGAGGATGAGATCAGGCACTTAAATAAGTTTAATGAAAATCTGATCAACAACATGTCGGAAGGAATTGTCGTCCAAAATACCGACGGTGAGTTTACTTTTGTAAATCCAGCGGTCTCCTCCATTACCGGCTACCCGCCTGAGGAGCTCATCGGAGAGCATTGGACAAAATTCATCCCTGCTGATCAGCATGAAATTATTAAAGAAGCGGACAATCGGCGGTTGGCTGGCCAGGCTTCGCAATATGAAATAGATTTTCTGCACAAAAGCGGAAGACGGATCAACCAGTTGGTAAGCGGCAGTCCGCTCTTTGAAAATGAGCGCTTCAATGGCTCTATGGCTGTTTTCACAAACATCACCGAGCGCAAGCGGGTGGAGGAAGCGGAGCGCGATCAGCGCACTCTGGCTGAGGCATTGCGCGATACAGCCGAGACGCTCAATCGTACTTTGGGTTTTGGTGAAGTGCTGGATCACATCCTCGTTAGCGTGGGGCGCGTTGTACCGCACGATTCTGCCACGATCCTGCTGATCGAAGAAGGTGTCCTGCGTGTGGCGCGCTCAAAGGGGTATGCCGAACGCGGCCTTCCGGTTGAACAATTTGTATCTGAACTTTCGCTAACTGAAACAACCAATCTGCGGCAAATGTTCGAAACTGGAAAGCCTGTTCTTATTTCCGATACCCGCGCCTATGCGGGCTGGGTGCAAGTTCCGGAAACCTCCTGGTTGCGCTCAAACCTCGGCGCACCCATGTCCATCCATGAAGAGATCGTCGGCTTTATTCTCCTGGATAGCGGGACGCCGGACTTTTTCACCTCCGTTCACGCCGAAAACCTGCAAGCCTTTGCCAATCAGGCTGCGCTTGCCATCCATAATGCGCGGCTGTATCAGCATGCGCAGGAGGAGATCACCGCGCGCAAGCAGGCTCAGGAAAAGCTCCGCATCCAGCTTGAACGCCTCTCCGCTTTAAGAGAAATTGATCAGACGATCGCCTCCACCTTCGATCTGAGCCTGAGTCTGAATACCCTGATAGCGCATACAACCAGACTGCTGGATGTGGATGCGGTTTCAGTCCTGCTTTTGAACTCTGCATTCAATAGATTGGAATATAGCGTCGGGCGCGGTTTTAGGGACGCTGCCATAAAAACGACCAACATTAAACTGGGTGAAAGTTACGCCGGCAGAGCCGTAATCGAACGGCGGATCGTCGAGATTCCCAACATGGGAGATGAACCGAATGATCTATTTAAAAAAGGATTCATGAAAGACGAGAAATTTGTAAGTTATTACGGAGCGCCGCTGATCGTGAAAGGCAAAGTGGTCGGTGTACTCGAAGTATTTCACCGTTCGCTGGTTGAGCGCGATCTGGAATGGCATGAATTTTTCAGCGCAATGGCCGGGCAGGCCGCCATCGCCATTGATAATGCCAAATTATTCGAAAACCTGCAAATCTCCAATAGTGACTTATTTCAGGCCTACGATGCCACCATTGAAGGCTGGTCGCGGGCGCTGGATTTACGCGATAAGGAAACCGAAGGGCACACCCTGCGCGTGACGGCAAAAACGCTTGAATTGGCGCACATCATGGGTCTCTCAGGCGATCAGCTGGTAAATATCCGTCGCGGCGCGCTCTTGCATGACATCGGTAAAATGGGTGTTCCAGACCACATCCTGCTCAAAGCCGAGGACCTGACTGAAGATGAATGGAAGATCATGCGAAAGCACCCCACCTTCGCGTTTGAATTGCTCTCACCCATCCGCTACCTTAAATCAGCCGCCATAGACATCCCTTATTGCCATCATGAAAAATGGGATGGCACAGGCTATCCGCGCGGGTTAAAAGGCGAGCAAATTCCGCTGGCCGCGCGCATCTTCGCAGTACTGGATACTTGGGACGCTTTGACTTCTGTCCGGCCGTATCGGCCAGCCTGGTCGAAGGAAAAGGCCCTCGCGCATATCCGCTCCCTTGCGGGAACGCATTTCGATCCCAATGTTGTAAAAGCATTTTTAGAGTCTGAGCTGCACTGATTCCCTCACCCTAACCCTCTCCCGAAGGGAGAGGGGACTCCCTTCCCCTTCGGGGGAAGGGCTGGGGATGAGGGAGAGGCATTGTATCTGCTCATAAATCTCTAGTAAAATTCTGTATAAATCTACATTGACGATTCGGCCCTTAAAAGTAAAATTTCACGAACGGAGGCGAGGGCGTACAAAACGCTCTCGCGTTATTTAACAACTCACCTTATGCAGGGGTGACCCGTCCATGCCATCCTGGATCCTGTTGCACAAATGGAGGGTCGCCCTGCGTGTGCTGTAATTTCGATTTCAGGGCGACCCGTTCTTGCATATCGTGACACATTGAAGATCATGTGGCCCACATGGATATGTTGATGGAATAATATTGGCGGGTCGCCCCTACGGGTCACACAGGTGCGATCAATCAAAATGCGTAAGGTCGCTTTACAACTCAAGCAACAAAAATATCAGATTTTCAATAGGCAACCATGTTATTAAAACGCATTCAGCTGGGTCTCATTCATGTCGCCGTCGCGATGACCCTCGTCCCGATCAACAGCACGCTTAACCGCGTGATGATCTTTGACCTCGAAATCTCAAAGACCCTCGTCTCGATCCTGGCGGTGCTCCCCTATCTGATCTCACCCATTCAAGTTGCCATCGGTTCATTTTCAGACCGTCATCCCATCCTCGGTTATCGCCGCACACCATACATTCTGATGGGTCTCGTGTTATGTGTGCTGGGTCTGGTCATCTCCCCACGCATCGCATATCTGATCCACGACAACTTTGCACTCGGCATCCTGGCAGGCTTGCTCGCTTTTGGCGCATGGGGGATGGGCTTCAACCTCTCGGCAGTTTGCTACCTCTCCCTCGCCTCCGAACTTTCCGGAGAAAAAGAACGAGGCAAAACCATTGCGATCATGTTCTTCATGATGGTGATCGGTTTAATTGCGACGGGCATCGGATTAAGCCGCATGTTGACAACCTACTCGCCCGAGACACTCTCACAGGCCTTTAACGTCGTCGGCGCTTCAGCCCTGACCTTGGGCCTGCTCGGCCTCATCAAACTTGAGCCACGCTCCGCCAGGACTGCGGACTTAAGTCCACAGACCGAGTCATATACCGTGAAACAGATGACCTCCGCTATCACAGCCAATCCTGTTGCCAAGACATTCTTCATTTACCTGCTTTTACTGCTGGCCGCCATACTCGGGCAGGACGTTCTGCTCGAACCATTCGGCGCGCAAGCCTTTGGAATGTCCATTGAAGCCACCACCCGCATTGTGTCCATCAGCGGCGTTTTCACCTTGATCGCTTTTGTAATGGCAGGTTTTTTGGAAGGGCGTCTGCCAAAGAAGACCGTTGCCCAAACAGGCAACCTCGGCGCGCTCGTTGGTTTCCTGTTTATCATCCTAAGCGGTTGGATGCACAGCCTGAATGTATTTTATATTGGCATTATGCTGCTTGGCTTTGGCACGGGTATTTCCACAATTGCAAACCTGTCCTTGATGTTTGACCTGACGGTCCCCGGAAAGGTCGGCTTGTATATCGGCGCGTGGGGCTTCTCGAATGGCATGTCCCGTTTGACAGGCTTACTGCTGGCCGGAGTCGTGGCGGATGTGGCCACGCAGGCCACAGGCTCCGCATTAAGCGGATACCTGATCGTCTTTGGCATCGAAGCCCTGATGCTGTTAAGCGCCGCCATCCTGCTCACGCGCATTGATGTTCAGACGTTTAGGAAGAAAGTAGAAGGACCATCGTTTGATGAAAAAGTGGCATTGATCGCTGAATAAATTTGGAGAGATTCCAGAGGCAGAATATGACAGACGAATGGCTTTCCTTAAGTGACGCGGCAGAAGTGTTGGGTGTGCATCCCAGCACGGTCAGGCTTTGGTCCGATAAAGGCATATTGCCTGTGCACAAAACGCAGGGCGGGCATCGCCGCTATAAGCGCAGTGAAATTTCCCTTTGGGCAGGATCAAGCCAAAAGTCGCGCGCGATCGAGCCTGAGAACATGATGCAGGAAGTCATCCGAAATGTCCGCATGCAAATTTCGGAGGGCAGTCTGCAGGCTGAGTCCTGGTATCAAAAACTGGATGAGGATGCGCGCGCGCAATATCGCCTGAGCGCGCGTTCGTTGTTCCACGGTTTGATGAATTATGTTTCTGCAAACAATGAAGAAGCGGCTTCGGAGGCTTATGCGATTGGGTATGAATATGCCTCGCGGGGCAGGCGCTATAACCTTAGTTATGTAGATGCGGCAAAAGCCTTTTTGTTCTTCCGTGACACCTTGATCGAATCAATCATCAAAGTATATGGCGATGCAAAGGTGCCGGCTTCACAGGCAACACAGATGTACTCGAAGATACACGCCTTCACAGACGGTATTTTGATCAGTTTGTTACAAACCTATGAGTCTCTTGGAAATGCCAATGGAAATGCCAATCGTTGAAATCAGCGTTGATTAAGCCATTCTTCATTGAATGGCAATCGCAAAAGGAGTTTCTCATGCAAAATATCACGCACTACATCCCCATTCTCACCACGATCATTTCGTTCTCGTTTGCGGTGGTTCTGTACAAACATTGGCGGCGCAAACCGGATGCAAAATATCTGATGTGGTGGACCATCGGCGCCTGCTGTTTTGGCATTGCCACATTGACCGAGTCCATAAATGTGCTTGCCGGCTGGAGTATCTTCAATATGAAAGCCTGGTACATTTCAGGGGCATTGCTGGGCGCATTCCCCCTCGCGCAGGGAACCGTCTATCTTCTGCTTAAGAAGAAAACGGCCGATGTTCTCGCGTGGTTCTTTATCGTTTATGTTGCGGTGGCATCCATTGCCATACTGCTCGCACCGGTGGATATGTCTCTGGTTGACCCGACCCGATTAACAGGCAAGGTGATGACATGGACCTGGGCGCGCCTGTTTTCCATTTTACCAAACACGTATGCGATGATTTTTCTGGTGGGCGGTGCGGCCTGGTCTGCCATTCAATATGCCCGCAAATTAAATAGCGGAAGCCGTGTGCTGGGAAACTGGCTGATCGCCATCGGCGCATTGTTCCCCGCCATTGATGGTATATTCACCCGTTTTGGTTATGGGGAATCGTTTTTTTTCACCAAGCTGATTGGCATCTCCTTGATATGGGCCGGCTACCGCGTTATGACGCAAACTCAAACCGCATCCATTCATGGCGTTCAAACCGCATCCGATTAATAAGGCTCTTTCTCCAACTTAATTCCAGACAGCCACTTTTACTTGGAGTTAGCGCAAAACTGTCGGGGTAAGCTCCAGCGGCCGTCCTCGGCGGCGTTTTGCAAATAAATCCTGCGCCGAGGACGGCGCAGGAAGCAACCCCGGGGAAGACTTACCGACACTTTTGCGCTGTGCCCTTTTGCTTGCGCCCTCACATTAACCTGGTTTATACTTGCGCGCATGGCCATCCCCGAAAAAATCGGACGTTACATTATCAAATCTGAGCTTGGGCGCGGCGGTATGGCCACGGTTTATCGCGCGTTCGACCCCAGTTTTGACCGCGAAGTTGCGATCAAGGTCCTGCCTCGTGAGATGTTGCATGACCCGCAATTCCGTTCGCGCTTTGAGCGTGAGATCAAGCTGGTGGCTGCCCTGGAGCATCCAGCGATTGTGCCGGTCTATGATGTGGGCGATGAAGACGGTCAGCCGTATTTTGTCATGCGTTACATGACAGGCGGCTCCCTGACAGACTGGATCGAAAAGGGGAAGTTCTCAATTCAGGATACTGCGCGCCTTATTGAAAAGATCGCTCCCGGGCTTGCTTATTCCCACAAGAAAGGCATTGTCCATCGCGATCTCAAACCGGATAACATCCTCTTCGATGACAATGGCGCTCCCTTTATTTCAGATTTTGGCGTTGCCAAATTAATCGAAGCCAGCGGCGGGTTGACCGGCAGTGGTGTGATCGGTACGCCCGCTTACATGAGCCCTGAGCAGGCGCAAGGCGGTGACATTGACGGCCGCAGTGATGTCTATGGACTGGGTGTGATCGTTTATCAAATGTTGAGCGGTCAGCGGCCTTACAGCGCAGATACGGCCATGGGCGTGGTCGTAAAACACATCACCGACCCCGTGCCGGAGATCCTGAAAGTTGTGCCAAGCCTGCCTGCCGCAGTGGATGAGATCATAAAAACTGCCCTGGCAAAGGATAAATCCGACCGTTATGCCTCAACCTTGGATCTGGCGAGGGCCTTAAATCTCCTTGCTTTTGGTGACGAAGGTAATATTTCATCGGGCACGAATACCACCAAAGTGCCGGGTTTAACTAATTTGATCACGCAGTCACCTCTCGCCAAAACGGGATTGGTTGTTGCTGGCATTGTTCTGGTTGTCGCCCTGATCGGATTTTTCATTATACGGAATCGACTGAATCCAGCCCTGCCTGTTACCCCCTCATTAACCACAATACCAACAGCCGAACAGGCATCTTCGCCAGCCTTTGCACCCTTCTGTTCTGCAGAGGTCTTCATCCCCGCTCCTGAGATAATAGAAACCAATAGAACCTGTATTAAAAAAATTCCTTATTCATTTCTTTCCATTCCGGAAGGCGCTGTCTTCGAAGTACTAACTCCTGAGGGTTCATGCAAAATTGAATCCGTAAGCGGCGGGAAACAATTATTGCTCTGCTCCGGAACGAATTTCCTTGCGATGGACGTGAAGGTGTGTACCCCGCCTGTTCTTTCCGAGGCTGATCTCAATCAATGCTCATCAGATGCAACGTTTGATTCTGCAAACCAATGTTGCGTGACAGTCCCACCGCAGGAAGCAGGCTGTACTTTTCTGCAAATCTCTTTAAAAGGTTGTGAATAAAAAAATCGGGCGTCAGGAACGCCCGATTTTCTTTTATTCAAACGGGATGATAAAATAGCCAAATGGGTATCCTGTATCTCGTCGCAACACCGATTGGCAATTTGGAGGATATGAGTTCACGCGGGGTGCGAATCTTGCGTGAGTGCATTCTCATCGCCGCAGAAGATACACGCCATACCGGCACTTTGCTCAAACATTTCGACATCAAAACCCCGCTTACCAGTTACTTTGAACACAACAAACTCAACAAGCTGGATCTCATTCTCGAAAAACTTTCCCAGGGTAACGTGGCATTGGTTTCCGACGCAGGCACGCCCGCCATCAACGATCCCGGCTACGAACTCGTCCAGGCCGCCCTCGCCTCCAATTTCGACGTGCTGCCTGTTCCCGGTCCTTCAGCCCCTATCGCCGCTTTGGCAGTATCCGGCCTGCCGACAGATTCATTTTTATATCTCGGTTATCTCCCCCACAAATCCAGTGAACGCTGCAAAGCCGTAATGCAAATTGCCAATTTGCAATACACCCTCATCTTCCTCGAATCCCCTCATCGCATTGCGGATTCCCTTGAAGATATCCTCTCCGTTTTAGGGGACCGCCGCATCTGCGTCGCTCGCGAAATGACCAAGATGTACGAAGAATACTGGCGCGGACAAGTCAGCGGCGCGATTGAACATTTCAAGTCCAAAGAGCCTCGCGGCGAGTTTACGCTGGTGATCGAAGGAAAAAAGACCGAAGACCGTGGACGGTGGACGGAAGATCAATTGTTGCAGGCGGTCAAGAAAGAATTACTGGCAGGTAAATCCGCAAAGGAAATTTCTGCTGAATTAGCAGGACAAAGCGGTTGGAATAAAAAAGAAGTGTACGCATTGGTCAATCAAAAGAAATAAGGAGATTAGCATGGCAGATGTAAAGAAACCCGAAGAAAAGAAAGACGAAAAGAAAGAAGAGAAGAAAGAAGAAAAACCAACCCCCAAAGATAATCTGGTCGAGAGCAAGCACTCGGTTAGGATAGGCGGCAGGGCCATCAAATACACCGTCACCACCGGGACGATGGTGCTTAAAGAAGAGATCACGGCTAAGGACAAAGATGCGGAAATCGAGAAACCGCGCGCGCAGATCTTCTTCGTTGCCTACACAAAAGACGGCGTGAAGGACAAAGGCAAACGCCCCATCACATTTTCATTCAACGGCGGGCCAGGCTCTTCCTCCGTGTGGCTGCATATGGGCGTGCTCGGCCCGCGCCGCGTGGT
>DATEDD010000026.1:0-19176 GCA_035286565.1 Anaerolineales bacterium | reverse complement strand
TAAAAAGATCCTGATGCTGATCGGCGAGGAAGTCCACGACCAGGCGCGTGACCCGCAAAAGAATCACCTGCTGGTTTTTGGCGCAAACCGTGAACTAGCGGCCTTTGTAGAAAACCCGCAAAACCTGATCAATCAGGTACGCGAGGCAGGCGGGCTGTCCTTCCTGGCTCACCCTGATGACCCCGAAGCAGCGGCATTTAAAGAGATTGATATTTCATGGGTGGATTGGTCTGTGCAAAATTACACCGGCATTGAGTTATGGAATGCCTTGAGCGAATTAAAAACGGTTGTTCCAACAAAACTACATGGCGCATTTTATGGTTTTTTTCCCGCTTTCGTGGCCCACCAGCCCCTTCCGAAGACACTGGCAAAATGGGATGAATTACTTTCATATGGTCAACCTGTAGTGGCGATTGGCGGCTCAGACGCACACGCTTTGAAGATGAGTCTGGGGCCGATCCACCGTGTGATCTTTCCGTATGAATTTCACTTTCGGGCAGTTAACACGCATGCGCTTCTTTCTGAACCGTTGAGCGGCGAAGTTAACAAGGATAAATCCCTCATTTATAAAGCCCTGTCCGCGGGACATTGTTTCGTAGGCTATGACTTGCCCGCCCCCACCCGTGGATTCCGCTTCAATGCGCAGGGACGGGATGCTTCTGTTTCGATGGGCGATGAGATTCCCGCGAAAGGCGGTGTGACCTTGCAGGCGAAATTACCATCTTCTGCTGAGATGTCCCTCTTGAAAGATGGTCAGGTGATACAAACCTGGAAAAATCAATCTTCCTGCACACACATCACTACACAGCCGGGCGTGTATCGCATTGAGGCCTATCGCAGATATTTAGGCAAGCGGCGCGGCTGGATTTATAGCAACCCGATCTATGTGAGGTAGGTGGGGTAGACAGTAAAAAGTAATAAGTGAGAAGTGAAATCCTGATGGGGTGGGATAATTGTAGAACAATGCTACAGGGAAGAATTTGCCTTTCGGACGAGAGCAGTTATCGGCCCAGGAATGAAGCGGGTTCTTCATCCACATAAAAAGATTCTGTGGTAAACTTCGCCCGCTAAGTAAACAGGTACGTCTTAATCTACGTGCCTTTCCGTTCCCGGCGAGCCAGCGGCTTGAACAGGAGCATACCCATGGAAAGGAGGATTTCCCAATGCGAAATTATGAACTGATGTGTATTATCCAGCCCGACCTGGACGAGACCGCTTTTAACGGCGTGCTTGACAAGGTAAAAGGCTGGATCAGTGAGTCAGGCGGCAGTGTGGATAAGGCTGAGGTGTGGGGACGCCGCAAGCTTGCTTATATTATCCAAAAACACCGCGAAGGTCAGTACGTGCTTTTGAACATGACCATGGAGCCTGCCGCTACATCTGCCCTTGAACGCAATCTGCGTTATCAAGAGTCGATCATGCGTCACATGCTTTCTGTTGTCGGTTAATGGCTCATCTGTAAAGAATGTGCGCTGTTCAGGAAGACGTTACACCTGCCCTGGCGGGCGGTGCCAGGGGAGAACGTCTCCTGCGCGCGTAGCAGGCGCTCTCTTGCGCACGAATTTGCAAAGTGCACAGAGTCTACATATGAGCCTCGGTTAATTTATTTGTTGTTGCCCTGTAATGTACCAAGGAGTTTGATATGAGCCGAGGCCTTAATAAAGTTCAGATCATTGGGCATCTTGGGAAAGACCCAGAGATGCGTTACACACCTTCGGGTAAACCAGTCACCACTTTTTCTGTGGCTGTCAGCCGTTCGTGGAACAGTGCCGATGGTGAGCGTCATAGTGAAACCGAGTGGTTCAATGTGGTCGCCTGGGGTAATCTTGCCGAAACCTGCAAGCAGTACCTGCTTAAAGGACAGCAGGTCTACATTGAAGGACGCCTGCAAACCCGCCGCTGGGATGACAAGGAAGGGCAAAAACACACCAGCGTGGAACTCGTTGCGAACGAGATGGTGATGCTGGGCGAGCGGCGCGATGCAAATAACAACCATTCACAGGATGCTGACAACGCTTCTGCCGAGCCGACAACGGGCACGGCGGAAGATGAATTTCCTTTTTAGTTAGTTTGGAGTAAACCATGAGTGACGAACGTAATTTTTCAGGGGGCGGCGAGGGCGGCGGTGGAGACCGCAGGTTTTTCGCCAAGCCCAAGTTTTGTCAGTTTTGCGCAGACAAGCAGTTGATCGTTGAATATAAGAAGCTGGACCTGCTTCGCAAATATATAACTGAAGATGGCAAGATCCGTCCGCGCCGCCAGACTGGGGCATGTGCCAAACATCAACGTGTTGTGGCGGCGGCCATCAAGCAGGCCCGCCATGTTGCGCTTTTGCCTTTCAGCGGCAGGTCATTGGACGATACTCGTTCCTGATTGCCAGAAGATTTTCGCGGGGCATGGGATTGCGAAGCATCCATGCCCCGAATTTATGTTAATGAGTCGCCTTACGCACTTTGATTGGTTATACCTGTAGGGGCGACCCACCCATATATTGATCAACACATTAGTACAAAGGGCGACCCTCCCTTTGCACAAAATAATCCATGATGACATTGACGGGTCGCCCCTACCTGCCTAAGGTGAGTTAATGAGTTACTTTTCATGAAGGAGTATGACCATGCCTAATGAATCAGGTAATAAACCTGTTTTGCATAAAAAACATGTTGCGCGCCTGCAACGCGAACAACAACAGGGCCGTATCATTTTGTTCACATTCTTCGGCGCACTTGCACTGGTTGTGGGCCTGCTTGTGTACGGTTGGCTGGATATTAACTATTTCCAGCTTCAACGACCAGTTGCAAAAGTGGGAGATACTGAAATCCTTGTCCGCGATTTCGAACCGCGTGTGCGCCTGCAACGCCAGCAATTATTGAGTCAATACGCCCAGTATGCGCAATATTCGCAGTATTTCGGCATAAATGTGGATGCTCAACTGCAACAAATTCAATCCAACCTGGATGCACCACTAACTGTTGGTCAGGCTGTGCTGGATCAGATGGTCAATGAAGAATTGATCCGTCAGGAATCTGCCAAACGCGGTATCAGTGTCAGCGAGGATGAGTTGAACGAGGCCATCCAGGGTGGTTTTGGCTATTATCCAAATGGTAGCCCCACACCTTCAGCCACACCGACCCAAATTACTATGCCTGATGTCCCTGCGGAGGCTTTCAGCATCATCACGGCCACCCTCCCGGCCAGCGCCACACCCACCCAGGCAACCCCCTTTGCAGAAGCAACGTTAGCGCCTAGCATTACGCCAACAGCAGGACCGACATCCACACCCCTGCCAACCTCCACGCCGTACACTCTCCAGGGATTTGAAAGTCAACTTAATGATGCGACCGTCAGAATGACAAAGCTTGGTTTCGATGAAGGCATCTATCGTTTGATCTTCGAGGCCCAAATCCTTGAAAGAAAACTTAGGGATGAGATCACAGCGGACATCGCTCCCACAGAGACGCAAGTTTGGGCACGGCACATTTTAGTGAGCGATGAGACTCTTACAAAAGACATCATCGAACGATTAAAGAAGGGCGAAGACTTTGCCGCGCTGGCGGTCGAATTCTCATCAGACACAGGCTCAGCCGTGAATGGCGGCGACCTCGGCTGGTTTGGCACGGGCGCCATGGTGCCTGAATTTGAAACCGCCGCTTTTGCTTTGGAAAAATCCGGCGACTTCACCACCGAACCTGTTCAAAGCAGTTTTGGCTATCACATCATTCAGTTGGTCGCAAAGCAAGACCGTCCGCTGACCGCAGATCAATATCAAGCCGCCAAAGACAAAGTTTTTTCGGAATGGCTGACCGCCGCTAAAGAAGAATATGGCGTGGAAATATTTGATATCTGGCAACAACGTGTTCCTGTCGAGCCTAACTTCATTACCCAGGCAACTGAAGCCGCGAATGACCAGTTGACCGCACAGGCAGAAGCGCGCATAGAAACCCCAACAACACCAATACCGTAAAGGTCGTCCCGCAACTGCATGATTAAAGTGCACTCGTTACTCCCGCTCTTTTCATCCCGCCTTCCTTCGGGATGAAGTGGAAAATAGAATCAAAAACGCCCATCTCAAATCGAGTCGGGCGTTTTCCATTTTATTTCCTTCCTGTTCTTATCCGCGTTTCAACATATCCTCTGTAACTTGATCCAGGCGCAGGCTGATGATCTGACTGGCTGAGTCGCGCCCCATGGTGACGCCGTAGATCACATCCGCCGCCTGCACGGTACTGCGGTTGTGAGTGATGATGATGAACTGGGTATCCCTGCTCAAGTCCACCAGCAGATCGCGGAAGCGGCCCACGTTGGCTTCATCGAGCATCGCATCCACTTCATCCATCACGCAGACGGGCGTGGGCGAAACTTTGAGCAAAGCAAAGACCAGCGCAATCGCAGTCAAACTTCTTTCACCGCCGGAGAGCATGGCCAATCCCTGCTCACGCCTGCCGGGCAGACGCGCTTCAATTTCAATGCCAGTGTCCACCAGATTTTCAGGGTCGGTCAATGCCAAACGCGCTGAACCGCCGCCAAACAGACGCACAAAGGTCTCACGGAATTGTTTATCGACTGCATCGAAGGTACGCACAAATTCGCGTTTGGTGATTTCATCCAACTCGGCAATTACCTGCTTCAAATCCACTTCGGCTTTGCGCAGATCTTCCACCTGAGTCTTCATGAACGCATAGCGTTCGCTTTCCTGATCATATTCCAATTTCGCATCCGGATTGATCGGCCCCATGCGGCGCAACTGTCCGCGATGATGAGCCAATTGCTCTTCGATCTCGGGCGCGAGTTCCGTCACGATTGGCAACTGTTCCACCATGCCATCCAATGGCAAAGGCACGGGACCAGAGACATCCGCTGCGTAATCAAACATCACCAGGCCAAAATCATCGCTGATCTTCTCGCGCAGGTTATCCAACGCTTCCGCCTTGCGTGTCTGCTCCAACTGCACCTGACCATATGAACGCTCGGCATTCGCAAAAATCTTTTGTCCGTTATTTTCCGCTTCCTGTAAACGGGTTTCTTCCTGTTCTGCCATTTCAAGATCTTTTTCGGCAGGCTCAATTTGAACTCGTATCCCCTCGATCTGTCCGTGCAAACCACTTGCACGTTCACGCAGGATCGTTTTTTCATGATCCAAAACATTCAAGGATTGTTCGGCTTCGCGCAAACGGGAAGCCAGTTCTACACGTCGAACATCCAAACGTGTGATCTCTTTTTCGCGTTCTTCCTTCTTCGCAAGCGCGCCCGCCAGACTTTGCTCAGCCACCGCCACACGCGTGGCCCAGTACGAAGCCTGCTCCTGCAATTCGTCCGCAGAAACTTCCTTTAACTTCCCATTGACTTCCGTCATATGCAATTGGGCTTCGGATAAACGCGTTACAACTTCAGTTTGGGATTTGATCAATTTTTGCTGGATCGAAGCAGACTCCTGCGCCTCGGCTTCCAATTGCGTCAACTGATTTTTGTGCCATTCAAGCTGACGTGTCATTGATTCAGACTCCAGCCCGGCCTGCTGCTCGGTCTCCTGGGCTTCTCCCAATCTGACACGGGCTTCGCGCGCATCGGTTTCGACTTTTGCCAGTTCGCTCTTGACAACAACCAGCTGATCCGAAAGCCGCTCTATGGAATTATTTGATTCTGCCAGGCGAGTGAGCAGTCCGCTCAAGGCGGATTCAAATTCCCGTTTTTGGCGTGACCTGCCCAAGGTCGAGGAAGAGGCGGTTTTTCCAGCGATGACCAATCCGTCACCGCGGAAGACCTCCCCGCGCAGAGTCACCACGCGCGCATGAGTCGGTAAATCCTTGATCAGGTTCCGCGCAGACGAACGATTTCGCACGATCAGGGTCTGCCCCAGCATCAATTTAACCGCGCCGCTCAATTCATCGGGCGCATTGACAAGATCGGAGGCCACGCCGAGGCAATTCGGATCACTTGGTTTGTTGAGCAAGATCGCATCGTGCTCAACGAGAGGCAGTAAAGCCGCGCGACCAGCATCATCGCCTTCAAGCAAACTCAAGGCATCTTCAAGTTGACTCGCATCCAGCAATACTGCATCGAGGGTATCGCCGAGGGCGGCCGCAATGGCAATTTCTAATTCTGCCGGCACATCCAGAGCGGCGCTGAAGGCGCCATGCACACCCACGAGTTTTCGCGAACGCGCAGCGTCCAGTAAATAACGCGAACCTTCGGCATAGCCCGCAAGCAATTGCTCAGATTGTTCCAAAACTTCGAGCTGGGCTTTCAATCTTGAATGGTTGGCTTCTTCTTTTGCGCGGCGTTCCAGAACTTCACGGCGCTCGTCTTCCATTGAATCGACTTCATTTCTCTTTGCAGGTATCTTTTCTTCGGCTTCCTGCAAAGCATGGGCCGTTAGCTCGCGCGCTTTACTCGCAGATTCATATTGCGCCCTTGCCCGGGCCATAAGGGATTCAGCGTTGGCAAGGGAAGTTTTGGTCTGATCAATTTTTTGGCTTTGTGATTCAACCCGCAACTTTAATTCATCCAGCCGCGCATTGTTCTCGGCGCGCTGTTGGCTGAGAGATTCGATTTGGTTTCTAGTGACGGCAAGCTCGTCTTCGTGGCTGGCTCTTTCCCTTTGGCGGGTTAGCAATAAATTTTGCGCGTTTGCAGATTGTGCCTTTGCTTCTTCATATCCAGTCTGGATGCGGATAAGCTCCTGCTCGGATTCGCCATAGCGCTGATTGGCCAATTGCAATTCATCCATGGTATGTTCCTGATCGGATAGGATGCCTGCCTGTGTGGAGGTTAATGCGCGACGGCGTTCATCAAGGACAGCCAGTTCACGGCTGATGGTTTCGCGTTGGATGTGCAATTCTGCAGATTGGCGATGCCATCCATTTAATTGCGTACGCAAGCCTGAGAGCCGTTCACGGAAGGCTGTGTAATCTGCTTGAGCTTTTTCATGAGTGACACGCGCTTCACGCACACGATGCTCCTGCGCACGGACTGTTTCACGAACATCCGTCAAATCACGTTGGGCGCGGTGCCAGTGAAAACCGTACCACTCACGCAGGATCATTTTTAAGTCGGCCTGGGCGCGGGAAAAATCAATGGCGCGTTTCGCCTGCCGCTCCAAACTTTTAATGCGCGGTTCAAGTTCCGCCATAATATCCAGCACGCGTTCAAGGTTTCTTTCGGTATTTCCGAGACGCTTCAAAGCATCATCCCGACGGTTGCGATACAGACCTACGCCTGCGGCTTCTTCAAACAAACGGCGGCGATCATCCGCTTTCAAGGCAAGCGAGGCATCCACCAGGCCCTGCCCGAGGATGGTGTATGTGCGTTCACTTAAACCAGCCTGAGCCAGCAATTCGTTCATTTCGCGCAAGCGCACGTGCTGACTATTAATTAAATAATCATTGCGCCCATCCCGATGGGCATGTCGCGACATGGCAACCTCTGAAAAATCAATTGGAAGCCACTGCTCGGTATTGTCAAAGACGATTGTAGCTTGCGCCATACCAGCGCGCGCGCGATGTTCCGAACCTGAGAAAATCATGTCTTCAGTCTTTTTTCCGCGCAGAAGTGTGTAGGACTGTTCCCCCAATACCCAGCGCAGGGAATCGGCAATGTTCGATTTACCGGAACCATTCGGTCCGACAATAGCGGTAATTCCGCTCGCGAATTCGAATACGGTACGCGAGGCAAAGGTTTTGTATCCTTGCAGTTCGAGAGATTTTAGACGAAGGGACATGTTTGATTTTCGATTTTCGATTTACGATTTACGATTTTTACGGTTACAAGTTTTCAGGTTTTGAGGTTTGAAAGTCTGAAGGTTTACATAGCAACTTGCCAATCTGCAAACCTTCCAACATGCTAACCTGTCAACTTGTCTACGTATCTATATCACATCCAATTTATCCAGCGCATCTTTTGCGGCGGATTGCTCGGCGGCGCTTTTGCTCGAGCCTGTGCCGCGGCCTTTGATTTCACCTGCGACCTGCACTTCCACTTCATAAATGCGGGCATGGTCTGGTCCGCTGGTAAGGATAACTAAATAATGCGGCGTTCCCAATTTTTGCGATTGCGTGATTTCCTGCAACTGGCTTTTCGGGTCGTGTAGTTCATCAAGAATGGTGGGGCTCATCCACTCAAGCAAAGGCTTCATAAAACGCTTCACTGACTCAAGTCCCGAGTCAAGATACAAGGCGCCGATCAGCGCCTCGAAAGCCGAACCAAGCAAATTATTCCGAAGATGTCCACCGGAAGATTTCTCGCCACGCCCAAGCCGCAGGGCAGAACCAAGCTCGAGGCGGCGGGAAAACACAGCGAGTCGTTCATTCCGCACAAGAGAAGAACGGATCTTGGTTAAATCACCTTCAGGCATTTCAGGGAAGCGGTTAAAGGCCCACTCTCCCACAATGAAATCCAAAACAGCATCGCCAAGGAATTCAAGGCGTTCGTTGTCCTCCACTTCGCCGCCATGTTCGTTCGCATAGGAACGATGAGTGAAGGCACGTGTCAACAGGTGTATATTTGAAAAGGACAAGCCCAGCCTCTCGTTAAGGCTGGAGGCGGGTTCCACATCCCGTTTTGATGTATTAAGTACCACAAGAACCTCCCGGAACTCAGGGAGCGATATTCCCTTACCGTGGTTAGGAAATATCGTTCCATTAGTTCCAATAAAATTTGAGCGGGCTGTATTGTAACCTGAATTAGAAGCGGGAGTGATTTTTTAAGATAAAATCAACTGATTGTCGAAGGAGTCATCAATGACCGAGGTGAGTAACGAAACTCGTTTTTTGCACGCGATTGAAATGGGACTGGGGGCATGGCAATGGGGAGACCGCGTTATTTGGGGATATGGGCAAACACATATCGAAAAAGACGTCCGTGCAGCATTTGATGTTTCACTTAATCTGGGAATTCGGTTTGTGGATACTGCTGAAATTTATGGTTCAGGCCTGTCGGAGAGATTGCTTGGCAGATTCCTAAAAGAAACAGACCAGCCTGTATTGGTGGCAACCAAGTTCTTTCCATGGCCGTGGAGATTTACCAAAGGTTCCATTCCGCGCGCATTGAAAGGAAGTCTGGAACGCATGGGCTTAGACTCGATTGACCTGTATCAAGTCCATTGGCCGGCAGTAACAATGAGCCCTGAGACCATGATGGAAGGCATGGTTGAATGTGTAAAACGCGGTTGGACTCGCACAGTGGGCGTCTCCAATTTCGGGCAGAATCGCATGTTGAGAGCATATTCAGCGCTTGCGCAACATGGAATTCCACTGGCATCCAACCAGGTGCATTACAGCTTATTAAGCCGCGAAGTGGAAAAGAATGGCACGCTGGCGCGCTGCAAAGAACTAGGCATTCGTTTGATCGCCTACTCGCCGCTTGAAAAAGGCCTGCTGACTGGAAAGTATTCATCGGAGAATCCGCCACCCGGTGTGCGTGGTTCGCAATATGCTGAATTACTTAAAAAACTGCCATCCGTTATTAAACTCCTGCAGGAAATCGGTCAAAACCACGGCGATAAAACCATTTCACAAGTTGCGTTGAACTGGCTGATCTGTAAAGGAGCGCTTCCGATCCCCGGCGCGAAAAATTCACAACAAGCTGAGATGAATGCAGGCGGCACAGGCTGGCAATTGACTGAAGAGCAAATCGCCAGGCTGGATCATGCTACGGATAAAATTCGTGAATATTCAAGCAGACCTCCGAGTTCTTAGCGAGTGTTTCTTTAGCCCAAATATTATGTGAGCATAGAGCATTAACTACAAATTATTTTCTTCGAGCAAGGCAATATTGCTTTCCGAAATATTTTCAACCTGCCATATCTCTAACTCGACACCTTTATCGGGTTTGATCTTGCAGCCTTACGCGGATTCGTCGCCCGCTAGCCTAAAAAACGAAATTAAGGTATGGCTCAATAACAATCAAAATGCCTGAGTTATAATTACTGTATGGCGCCAATTAAAGCACTCCCCAAAAATCTAAAGCCCTACTTTTGGGATTATTCGTTTTCAAAATTATCGCTTAAGACAGATCGCGACCTCATCATCCACCGCGTATTAACCAACGGATCATGGGATGCTATCCGGTGGTTAAGGAACCAAATTAGCGACGCTGAAATACGCGAATGGCTGATTACCCATCACGGACGCGGACTAAGCGCGCGCCAATTACGGTTCTGGGAACTCATCTACCACCTGCCGACTCGTCAGGTGAATGAGTGGGTGAATTTCGCAAAAAACACCCCCTGGGGCAAAAGATGAAATTCCACCTAGAAGGGTTATCTAAGAAACAAATTACTGTCCTAAATCAACTGGGAGCCCATATGCAATCTCGTGGCTACTACATGGGCGGGGGAACAGCCTTGGCCATTTATTTTGGGCATCGCACCTCAGTGGATTTCGATTGGTTTATATCCACACAAATGGGGGACGCCTTAATATTGGCGCAGGAATTACGCGACGCAAAATTGGACTTCGTCACAGAGCAAGCTGCGCCAGGAACACTGCATGGTTCGATTGCCAAAATTAGAGTGTCGTTCCTGGAATTCAAATACCCTTTGCTAAAAAACCCAGTTCTTTTGGACAAAATAAATTGTTCCCTAGCATCTCCGGAAGACCTTGCCTGTATGAAACTTTCAGCAATCGCTCAACGCGGCGCGCGCAAGGATTTTTGCGATATTTATGCGCTTGGCACAAAGCAGATTCCATTAAAAGATATGCTCAATCTTTATCGTAAAAAATTCAAGATTCAAGATCTCAGTCCAGTTTTATATGGATTGGCTTATTTTGACGATGCAGAAAATGAGCGAATGCCAAATATGTTATGGGATGTAAAATGGGTGGAAATCAAAAAAACAATCCTTGTCTGGGTAAAAGGATTGGGGAATTAATCCATTCTTTATGCCGCCCCTGCCCCCTCTTATCCTCATTGTCGGGCCAACCGCCGTTGGCAAAACAGAGCTAGCCATTCAACTTGCGGAAAAATTAAGGGGTGAGATTATCTCTGCAGATTCGAGGCTCTTTTATCGCGGCATGGACATCGGCACAGCCAAGCCAAATCTCGAAGAACGGGCCCGTGTACCCCATTATTTAATTGATATCGCAAATCCGGATGAGACAATAAGTTTGGCAGTCTTTCAGAAAAAAGCAAAGGATATTATTGTAGATATTCATACACGTGGCAAACTCCCCTTTTTGGTTGGCGGTACAGGACAATACGTGCGAGCAGTGACTCAGGGATGGAATCCACCAGAAGTTAGAGCGGACGAAAAATTAAGGGGTGAATTAGGGAGGATCGCTTCGAGGGGAGAAAAAGGACCGCATTGGCTACACGCTAGGCTGCAATTCCTTGATCCAGAGGCGGCAGCGAAGATTGACGCCCGCAATGTGCGGAGAACAATCCGTGCGCTGGAAGTCATTTTGACGACGGGTAGAAAATTTTCTAAACAACGCGGTCAAAGCAATTCGCCATATCATTTAATTACGATCGGTTTGACTCGTCCACGGGCAGAGTTGTATGAAAGAGTGGATCAACGTATTGATGCCATGTTCGAAAATGGATTTGTGGATGAGGTGAAAGGCTTACTGGCCGCTCCGCGAGGATACTCACCCACTCTGCCAAGCATGTCTGCCATTGGATACCGGGAATGCATCCGCGTGGTGAATGATCAATGGAGCGTGGAGCAGGCTAAAGTCGAGATAAGACGCGCGACCCGGATTTTTGTTCGCAGGCAGGCAAATTGGTTTAAAGAGTCCGATCCAAATATTATGTGGTTCAGAGTCCAGGCTGGAATCCAAAACGAGATCATGGAATATATCCAGCAAAACATCGCCGCGGGGAACGACGGCCGGAGCGATGAAACAACTGGGGATTCTGGCTAAATTTGCCATGCTGGGTTGCAGACCCAAAGCTTTGTCATTTTTCGTAACTTGTTTAAAGGTCAGGTGTTCTAATTGACTTTTAATATTTTCAAGTATATACTGTTCATAATTCGTATTCGCCTACATATCTGGAGGAGGACCTATGAGCAACAAACCGTGGCTGGCACATTATGATAAAGGTGTGCCTCAAACAATTGAATACCCCAAAGTGCCCCTGTTTCATTTTTTGGAAGAAGCTGCACGCAAATATCCTGACCACACCTGTACGATTTTTAAGGGTGCGGTCATTTCATATCGCGAGATGAACGCCCTGACGGATCACATGGCGGCGGCGCTCGTAGATGAAATGGGCGTGAAAAAAGGCGATCGAGTGGGGCTCTTCATGCCAAATACACCGCAGTTTATGATCGCGTATTTTGGCATTCTCAAAGCTGGTGGCGTTGTGGTGGCTGTCAACCCTACTTATCCCGTGGATGAAGTGATTTTCCCGGTCAATGACGCGAACATTGAGATCATGTTCACGCTCAGCCGTTTCTACGAGAGATTGAAAGCCGTTAGAGAACGTTCCAAGCTAAAACGGATCATCGTTACAAATATCAAAGAGACTCTACCGCCCATCACGCGCCTCTTGTTCACCTTGGTGAAGGAAAAGAAGGAAGGCGACCGGGTTGAATCTCTTGCAGATGGCGATGTATGGATGAAAGACCTGCTTGCGAAACATGTGAACTCGCCGAGACCAAATGTGGTCGTGTCAGCTGATGACACCGCGCTCTTCCAATATTCTGGTGGGACGACGGGTGTGCCAAAAGGCGCAGTGGCCATGCATCGTAATGTGGTTGCAAATACACTTCAGATCAAAAGCTGGATGACGGGGTTGGAGGAAGGCAAAGAAGTCGTGCTGATGGGCATTCCCCTTTTCCATGTGTATGGCATGGTGGCGGGAATGAATTTCGGAATGGTCGTGGGGGCAAGTCTGGTGATGGTGCCAAACGCACGCGACTTAAAAGATGTTTTGCAGAACATCAGCAAATACAAGGCCTCCATTTTCCCCGGCGTGCCGATGCTGTATAACGGCATTAATAATCATCCCGATGTAAAAGCAGGCAAGTACAACCTTTCATCGGTCAAGGCTTGTATCTCTGGCTCTGCGGCGCTGATGCGTGAAACAAAAGAGCAGTTTGAAAAATTAACCGGCGGCAAGGTATTTGAAGGCTACGGCCTTTCTGAGGCGCCGACTGCCACGCACTGCAACCCGCTGGAAGGCGTGAATAAGGTGGGTTCCATCGGCATGCCGTTACCCGATGTAGATGTGAAGGTTGTCAGCCTCGAGGATGGCGAAACCGAAGTTGCGGTAGGTGAGGTCGGTGAGTTTATCATTCGCGGTCCGCAGGTAATGAAAGGCTATCATAACATGCCTACAGAAACAGCCCTTGCCTTGCGCCAGTTGAAAGATGGCAAGACCTGGCTATTCACAGGTGATATCGGCCGCATGGATGAAGAAGGTTATTTTTATATCTTTGACCGCAAGAAGGAACTCATCAAGCCGGGCGGATTCCAGGTGTGGCCGCGTGAAGTGGAAGAGGTCATCATGGAGCATCCCAAAGTTTTGGAAGTGGGCGTTGGCGGCATCCCTGACGCAGAACGGGGCGAGACGGTCAAAGCGTGGATCGTTGTGAAGCCCGGTGAAACCTTGACAGAAGCAGAAATCAAGGCTCTCTGCAAGGAACATCTCGCTCCGTACAAAGTACCTACGCATTATGAATTCCGCACAGAATTGCCCAAGACCACGGTTGGAAAAATTCTGCGTCGTGAATTGGTGAGACAGCATAAAGAAGGTAAATAGATAATCAGTTACACAGATACACAAGTAAAAAAGATGCCTCCTATTTTTGGGGGCATCTTTTTATTTACGTAATCACATGTCTACGTGTTTACTTATCTACATGTATATGTAATTATGCAATCTGCGGTGTGCCACTCTTCTTTTTGCCAAAAGGCGCCGGGAAGAGTTTTTCGAATTCTTCACGGTTGATCGATTCAACTTCAAGAAGTTTCTTCGCAATAATATTCAATTGTTTGCGATATTTCTTGACGAGACTCTTCGCCACTTTATATGCATCTTCCACGATCCTGCGAACTTCGCGGTCAATCTGTTGGGCAACGGCCTCGGAGTAATCCCGTTGTTCTGAGATTTCGCGTCCGAGGAAGATCAGCTCTTCCTTTTGACCATAGGTCATGGTGCCCATTTCGGCGCTCATGCCAAGGCGTGTGACCATGGCGCGCGCCATGCGTGTGACCTGTTCAATATCATTGGATGCACCGGAGGTAATATCATCAAAGATCAATTCTTCTGCGGCGCGCCCGCCCAGCGCCATGGCCAAGGTGGCTAGCATTTTCTTGCGGGACATGAGGATGCGGTCTTCGTCGGGGCGGAACCAGGTTACGCCGCCGGCTTGCCCTCGACCCACGATGGTCACTTTTTGCACGGGGTCTGCTTCAGCGATGGCATTGGCCACAATCGCATGACCAGCTTCATGGTAGGCAATGATGCGCTTCTCTTCATCGGAAATGAGACGTGACTTGCGCTCAGGTCCCATGACCACACGCTCAATCGCTTCTTCCAATTCAGTTTGACCAATGGCAGTTAAATTGCGGCGCGCGGCCAGGATGGCGCTTTCATTCACAAGATTTTCCAAATCTGCGCCGACGAAACCGGGCGTACCGCGCGCAACCGAGGCGAGGTCTGCCAGTGGATCCAATGGTTTGCCTTTGACGTGAACTTTAAGAATGGCTTCGCGTCCTTTCACATCCGGGCGATCCAGCGTCACGCGACGATCAAAGCGGCCGGGACGCATAAGGGCCGGGTCAAGTATATCGGGACGGTTGGTGGCTGCAATAATGATGACGTTCGTGTCTGTATCAAAGCCGTCCATTTCAACAAGCATTTGATTAAGCGTCTGCTCGCGTTCATCATGTGAACCGCCAAGCCCCGCGCCGCGCTGACGACCGACAGCATCAATCTCATCTACGAAAATAATACAGGGTGAATGTCTCTTGGCTTGCTCGAAAAGGTCACGCACGCGGCTTGCGCCAACGCCAACGAACATTTCAACAAATTCAGAACCAGAGATCGAGAAGAACGGCACGCCTGCTTCGCCTGAAACGGCTTTGGCAAGCAGGGTCTTCCCTGTTCCAGGAGGTCCGACCAACAAAACACCCTTCGGGATACGCGCACCGAGTTGAATGAATTTCTGCGGCTCTTTCAGGAACTCAACCACTTCGGACAGCTCCTGTTTTGATTCGTCTGCGCCGGCCACGTCGGCAAACGTGACAGTGGGATGCTCGCCGCTAAACATGCGCGCACGGCTCTTCCCGAATGACATGGCCGCGTTATTACTACCCTGTGCCTGCCGGAAAATGAACCACAGCAAACCACCCATGAACAAGACAGGCAGAAAATACAAAGCGCCGCTTAATACGCCTCCCCAGACGGAAGGCGCTCTGACTTCAACATCAATCATGCCAAGCTGTTCCGTGGTCACCCCAAAACTACGAAGTTGCTCTACAAAGGTTGTATTGGATTCAATGCGAGATTCAATGGCATCATCCTCGATGCCATTCGGCTTCACCACACGGATGGTATCATTGCTCTCAACGATGATCCGAGCGATCTGACCATCCTGCACTTGTTGCGCCACCTTACTAATGGTAAGCGGTTCTTCTGAAGTGGCGCTTTGGTTAAAACTCATATAGAGCATTGCACCGATGGCGACCAGCAGAAGGATATACACAAAAAACGATTGGCTACGGGAATTCACGGAGTCCTCCAAATTTGACTTGCGGATGGATTATACCAAGTCCAATCCACAGACGACGTACAAAAGGGAAATTTTATATGATTCTCTAACACGTCCTATTTCGACTACGTTTCGACACACTTTCGCAGCACGCCACATCGTCACGATGGATTTTGGGAGTGTCACGTAATGAGCAGAACCCTAAACCATCGGCGCAAAACAGGCATTTTACAATGGATACTGCCGGCATTGACTCCCGGGCTTCAGTTTCGGAATAAGAGTTCCAGGGATAAATGTCACTAATCTTTTTGAAAACCTATGTTTACAATACCCTTCACAAACCATGGCTATAGACCCTAAAAACCGTTCATTTCTTACACGCTTTGCCTGGCTTTCGATTGGCGCAGCCATTCTCACCATTGCTTTAAAGTCCGTCGCGTATTTTCTGACAGGTTCGGTTGGTTTGCTTTCCGACGCGCTTGAATCATTTGTAAACCTGGCTGGCGCGCTGATGGCACTGGCCATGTTGACCATCGCCGCCCGCCCGGCAGATGAAGACCACACCTATGGTCATGGCAAAGCCGAATATTTTTCAAGCGGCGTTGAAGGGACATTGATCCTGATTGCCGCCGTAAGCATCGTCATAGCAGCTATTCCAAGGCTCATTACGCCAAAACCACTTGAACAGGTCGGTTTGGGGTTGGGAGTTTCGGTTGCCGCCTCCCTCGTAAACCTTATCGTGGCTCTTATTCTGTTGCAAGCCGGCAAACGCTACAAATCCATCACACTTGAAGCCAATGCCCGTCACCTGATGACAGATGTGTGGACATCAGTTGGAGTATTAGTTGGAGTCGGCGCAGTGGCACTAACCGGCTGGGAAAGACTGGACCCAATTGTGGCGTTCCTTGTTGCCGCAAATATCATCTGGTCAGGGGTTCGTATCGTTCGCATGTCTGCTTTGGGATTGATGGATACGGCCCTATCGATTGAAGAACTAAATAAATTACAGAAAGTACTGGAATCATACACACACAGGGGAATAGAATACCACGCACTTCGTACCCGCCAATCAGGATCGCGGCAGTTCGTGTCATTTCACGTATTGGTTCCCGGCAAATGGACTATCCAACGCGGTCATCGCCTGTTGGAAAGCATAGAAGCAGACATCCGCCATGCAATGCCAAGTGTTACCGTTTTCACGCATTTGGAGTCGCTAAATGACCCTGCCTCATGGGATGATAAAGATTTAGATCGTCCAGAAACTCCGTCATCCAGTATAAATTTGTGGTGACGCTCTCCCCTACTCCAACACCAATTCCACCGGACAATGATCTGAACCCATGACATTTTCGTAAATGATCACATCTTTCACACGTGGAAGAAGCGACTCAGAAACCAGAAAATAATCCAAACGCCAGCCAATGCCCCGCTCGCGCGCGTTCAGACGGTACGTCCACCAAGTATATTGAACTTTATCAGGGTATAGGTGACGATACACATCCACTAAGCCATTGTTCAGAAATTTCCGTACCCACTCGCGTTCTTCAGGCAAAAAGCCCGAGGTCTTTTCATTTGCCTTTGCATTCTTCAAATCAATCGGCATGTGGCAGGTATTGAAATCACCGGTAATAATGATATCCTCACCCTGTTTATGAAGCGAGACACATAACTCAAGCAAATGAGCGTAGAACTCAAGTTTATACTCTACACGCTCCTGCCCGCGCCGGCCATTTGGGAAGTAAATGTTGAAAAGACGCAGACCATCCCAAACAGTCTGAATGACGCGTCCTTCGACATCAAATTTCGGCGCACCCATGCCCAGCACGATTTTTTCAGGTTGTTGCTTAAAGAAAGTCGCCACACCACTGTATCCGGGACGCTGTGCTGAATTCCATACGAAGGGAAGTGTTAACATCGTGCGCTGTTCTGCATTTAATTGGTCTTCACGGGCTTTCACCTCCTGCAAGCACAAGGCATCGGGCTGTTGGGCAAAGATCCAATCCAATGCGGTTTTACCAAGCGCGGCACGAATGCCATTTACATTCCATGTGATGATCTTCATCTATTAAGCCTGAATTGTTTTTATGGTAAACTTGCTTTGAAGACAGGAGAATTATGGAAAATACCACTGTCAAAAAGATTCTTTGTATTGAAGATGAGCCTGAAATGATAGATTTGTTCAAGCTTATCCTGGGTCGTCACGGGTTTCAAGTGCATGGCGCACCCGGCGGTGTGGAAGGCATTAAAATGATTCGCGAAATACACCCGGACCTTGTCCTGCTTGATCTCATGATGCCTGAGATGGATGGCTGGGAAGTATATCAACAAATGAAAGCAGATACTGCCACGCGCGACATCCCCGTCATCGTCGTCACCGCAAAAGCGCAGAACATTGATAAAGTGCTGGGCTTGCACATTGCAAAAGTGGATGACTACATCGCCAAGCCTTTTAGTCCGCAAGAGTTGATGATTAGTGTGGAAAAAATATTCAAGCGAAGATCAACCTAAAAAGAATTTCCACTGGGCGGTGACAAGCCGCCCAGTTTTATGATTAATCATGCCCCACCCCGTTACAGTAAACAACCTGAACAAAACAATAAATCAGCCTGCCCATGTGGGATATTGCGACTCGTTCCTCTGCAAACTGCGCGGATTGATGTTCCGCTCCCGCCTCTCTCCTGATGAAGGCCTGCTCCTGGTCGAAAAGCGGGATTCACGCCTCGACACATCCATCCACATGTTCTTTGTGTCGTTTGACCTGGCTGTCTTTTGGATCAACTCCAAAATGACTGTGGTGGATAAGGTCATCGCGAAATCATGGCGCCCCGCCTACTTCCCAAAATCAGGTGCAAAATATATACTGGAGATACATCCCATCCGCTGGGAAGATTACGAGATTGGCGACAAGGTTGAAATCAAGAATGATTAATCGCGCAATTGTGTTCCTGCTTATTCTTGCCAGTTTAATGCGTTCCACCCAACCAGTTCATGCACAGGAGGCAAGCGGGCCAATTTACATTGTTCAACCCGGTGACAACCTCTCCTCCATTGCTGATTTTTTCAGTGTAAGCCTGGCTGAACTCATGGCCGCGAACGGCATCACAGATCCAAATCAACTTTCGGCTGGGCAACAACTTGTTATTCCGGGGCTGGATGGAATTACAGGAATAATAAATAAAGAATTTATCAACATCGGCGATTCCTTCCGGATTTTAATGCGGCGTACACAAATACCTCAGGATGCTTTCAAGAAGTTGAACCATGTGGTTAGTCCAAGCCAGCTCTATATAGGCGCACCTATGATTATCCCCGTGCAGGAAGGAAGCCAAAACCTCACCACGCGTATTTCAACAAGCGTAGGCGAGTCACTGCTTGAACTGGCTGTAAAACAGAATACAGCTGTTTGGACACTTTCACATTACAATAATCTGCAAGGTTCATGGGATGGCTTGCCCGGCGACACATTGTTTACGCCCGGTGAAAGTAACGGAACCGCCACAACTGGTTTGCCCTCTGCATTT
>DATEDD010000025.1:0-3348 GCA_035286565.1 Anaerolineales bacterium | reverse complement strand
ACCGCCGGGGGTTTTGATGATCCAGTAATTCGAGGCTGAATATTTTCCGACCACTTCGGCGCTTTGCCCGATCAGCAGTGCCCCGATCTGATCATATTGTGTTCCGGGGCCGGTGCGGCAGTTTGTGTTCACGCTGACTGTCGCGGTCGGTACGGAGGGTGTTGGGGTCAAGGTGATTGTGGGTGTGAACTCCGGCGTTGAGGTAGATGTTGGAAGCGGCGTATCCTGGGCAGATGGCACTGTCCCGGGTTCAAGCAAAAGCGCCTGGGCAGTGATGGTCAACGCCAGGTCGGGCCCTTGTTGGCTTTGCACACCGGGGAGGATGCAGGCTAAGAGGGTAATGATCAAAAATATAGGCAACAATAAAGGGAATTTCTTTTTTGACATTTTTCACTCTCCTTTTCAATTCGATTATGACACGTTTTTGTTGCAGGTCAAGTGTTCTTAAATTATTTTTCACATAACCCCTTCCACTCTTCAATGGACAAGGATCCGCCCTGTGTTTTGAGAATGATCTTCAACTTCTTTTTTTCAGCCATTCAATTTGTACAAGTTCGGTGACATCTTCAAACTCCGGGTCACCTGTCATAACAATGCCGTTGAATTTTTGCGCGGCGACAACAACAAAAGCATCGGCATAGGAAATCGCATGATTTGCTTTAATGTGCGCGGCGGCGAGGACGGTTTGATTATCTGCTGGCAGGATTTCAATGGGCAATTTTGTAATTAACGCAAGTGTATCCTGCGTTTTGGTGAAGCCATATTTTCTTTCGGTGGTGTAAAGAATTTCCCCGAGGTTGATAATGGACATATACGCATTACATTTACCCTCTCTGGCGTCTTGAATAATTTTTTCAATTCGCGCCGCTCCAGGCTCATTTTCCAAATAAGCTGTAAAAGCAAATGCATCCAGCACGTAATCTGGCAATTTAGCCATTGGCAAGCCTCAAGTCCCTCTTTTTTTCAAGTTCGCGGTCTTTCATCAGATCCATAGACATGGAAGGCTTTCCTTTTAAGAAACCTCGGCCTGCCTTAATTGGGTCTTTGGGGACAGGTACAATCGCCAGAACTCCGCCGTAATCAACAATAACTACTTCTGTGCCAGGAACAAGGTGATATTTTTTTCGCATTTCAGCAGGGATCACAACCCAGCCTTTGTTTGAAATTGTAAGAACCATGCTTCTCTCCTTTGTTATACCTATTACGATAAAAGTATAACATAATTATTTTGCTTCACATAACCCCTTCCACTCTTCAATAGACAAGGTTTCTGCTCTACGCATGGGATCGATCCCTGCGGAGGTTAGCAATGCTTCTGCTTCTACAGGCGGGATGTGCAAGCCAGAGGCAAGGGAGTTCCGAAGCATTTTTCTCTTTTGAGCAAATCCTGCTTTGATATATTTGAAGAAGGAATTTATTAACTCGCTGGGGATCAGCGGTACACCGTATATATTTATTCGCAGAATGGCTGAGTCCACTTTGGGCGCAGGATGGAATGAGTTGGCTGGGACAGTGGCGACAATCGCAGGTTTGCCGTAAACCTGTACACTTAAAGCCAGCAGACTCAAGTCGCCGGGTTTGGCGCAGATCCGCTCCGCAACTTCCTTTTGGACGGTCAATACGATTCGGCGCGGTTTAATATCCCCTTCAAGCAGGTGGCGGAGTATGGCTGAAGTGATATTGTAGGGAATGTTCGCAGCGACGATGTAATTGGGCTGGTTAATTAATTCGGAAATGGACAGCTTCAGGATATCGCCATGCACCACACGCACGTTTGGATAAGGCGAGAGAACTGCCCGCAACGGAGGGAGCAGGTCTGCGTCAAGTTCGACCGTTGTCACTTCTTTGGCAGAGACAGCCAAATAGCGCGTCAGACTGCCGAGGCCGGGACCAATCTCCAAAACAGAGTCATCCACTAAAATTTCTGCAGCGTTGGCGATTTTTTCAAGAGCGGAGGTGTCCTGTAAAAAATTTTGCCCGAAGCTTTTATCGGTGCGCAGACCTGAGCGTTTGAGAACGGCGGCGGTATTGAGCGCGGGGATGGATGCGTAATTCATTGGCAGATCAATGTTTTCTCTTCTTCAAAATATGTTGCGGTCGGTAAAGCGATGGATGGTTTTGGCCAGGAACCGTTCTGGAAACGCATGACATAATCGCGCATGATGTTGAAATCTGCATCCAGAATATAAATCCTTTTATCGAAAACAGGGTCAAACTCACGGGTTTGCTTGAATAATTCAACGGGGAAACTTGCAAAGACGATATTCTGAGGTGGAAGTTTTGTGCCGAGGCAGGCCAGTTGCGCGAATTGTTCGGGAGTGAAATCCGTGATGACATTATCTTCGAAAGATTCGATCAAGCCGGGGATTTGTGTGATTACTTTTGGTTTAGTGAGTTTTTCACGCAGGGCGCATAGCACCAGGTTTTGATTGTCGGCGCGTTCAAAGGTGCCGCCCTGGCGGTTGCGCACAACTTTGAGTGCCTCTTCCCCGTCAAGGTCATGATCTCCGATCAGCAGACCAGTATTGTTCGAAGTTTCTATATCTGGAATGTTGAGGGTAATTCCGTCAACGGCGTTGACGATGTTCACAAAAGTTCGCATGTTCACTACGATGTAGTGATCTATTTGAACGCCGAAATTCAGGTTGAGCGTAAGGGTCAGTAAACCCGCTCCTCCGCTTGGGTCGTCCCAGTATTTAAAGCCGGGCTGGCCGTATAAATAGGCCTGGTTGATTTTTTCATGATCCTGTCCGTTGAGGTTGTCGGAGATGTGTGGGATTTCCACCCATAGGTCTCGTGGAAATTCAAGAATGCTGACTTTTGGTGTGACAAAATCCACGCGTAATACGCGGATCGCATCTGCAAGTCCGTAGATGTAATTATCTCTGCGTGTATCTGTACCGACAACCAGAATATTCATGATGTCCGGTCCACCGCACACGGCTGAGGGAATGGTGGTGGCTTCGTTTACCATTGGCGCAAGTGTGACCAGACCAGCTGGTGTGGATTCTGGGCCGGGAGTGGGAGTCCAAAGTGGGGGCATGGTTTGCTCCGCAATTGGCAGGGCAGGCCCCAGCGGCCGGGTGGCAAAAGATTGATAAGTTCGATATGCGGAGTACCCAAGCGCAAGCAGAAGCCCACAGGCGATGATCGAAAGTAATGTGATGATGATTATTTGTACGCGGGTCATTTTGTTTTTTTATATTATTTCTTCGTCCTGAGCGGAACCGCATGATTTTCGCGGCGTAGTCGAAGGACAGTTTGATGTGGAAAATAACTATCTTGAATCCCTGTCCTTCGACTAGGTTCCTCGAAGCCTGTCCTGAGCTTGTCGAAGGGATCACTCGT